>NZ_NDIO01000389.1:0-7594 GCF_002241085.1 Vibrio sp. V03_P4A6T147 | reverse complement strand
GTCTTTATCTCACGTATTGCAGGCCACCACGTCAAGTTACTTGGGAACGGGTTAATTATTCATAAGCAAAGGAGAGAACAATGAGTTCTTATCTACTCAGAGCCGCCATTATTACAACGTTAGGGATAAGCTACCAAGCTCAAGCCTATAACTGTGATGGCTTGGGCTCTTGGGATACGGCCGCCATTTATACGTCCGGCGATAAAGTGACGCAATCTAACGCAGCCTATCAAGCTAACTATTGGACGCAGGGAAATGATCCTGCAAGCAATAACGGCCCCTGGGCATTTTGGCTATCACTCGGGCAGTGTGACAGCGGTGGTGGCAATGTTCCACCCACGCTAAATCTCGTTTCTCCTGCCAATAATGCACAAATCCCACAAGGCAGCTTAATCACGCTACAAGCCACCGCGTCTGATAGCGATGGTAGCGTGGCACAGGTTGAATTTTTGATTGATGGCGTGTCGATCGCCGTCATCACACAAGCGCCTTTCCAAACCGATTGGACTGCCGCTTTAGGCGCAACCCAAGTGACTGCAATTGCCACTGATAATCAGGGTGCGACTACGTCAACCGCGTCAACCATCTCGGTTACGCCTGTTGGTGGTTTAGTGCCTCCGTCCATCTCCTTAACCAGCCCAATAGGTGCTGAGCAGCTAGCGGCTGGTGACTCATTGACGCTAAGCGCTAATGCCACCGATTCGGATGGAACCGTCACGCAAGTTGATTTTTATGTGGATGGACAACTCGTCGCTTCAGATACTTCAGAACCTTATGCCCACGATTGGACTGCTGTCTCAGGCTCTCACACCTTTAAAGCCAAAGCGACGGATAATGATAACCAAACGACTCATAGCCAAGAGGTCGCCTTAGTTGTATCTGGAGGCTCAAGTGGTGGTTGTGCAGGTTTAGCAACCTATGTGGCGGGTAGCAGTTACGCTGCGGGCGAATTAGTGCAAAACAATAATCAAAAGTTCCGTTGTGATATCGCAGGTTGGTGTTCTTCTAGCTCAGCGTGGGCCTATGAGCCGGGCAAAGGAAGTTATTGGCAAGAAGCGTGGACAGGAATGGGCGCGTGTGCCACGCCACCTACCGTTTCATTGACAAGCCCTGTTGACAATGAAGTGATTCTGGCTGGTTCTACCATCCTGCTCAGCGCACAAGCTAATGATGCCGATGGCAGTGTAGTACAAGTGGAATTTCTTGTTGATGGCACGAGCCTTGGCGTAGTAAACCAAGCGCCTTATTCGGTTGAGTGGGTTGCGAGCAAGGTCGGAAGTACCACACTCAAAGCCATCGCAACCGATAATGACAATAATAGCGCTGAAAGTCAGATTAACGTTTCAGTAAGCGATCAAGCGTTAGTGGTGTCGTTAACATCGCCAACGTCAGGGCAAACCGTCGGTTTAGGTAAACCAGTCAATATTGCTGCCAATGCGACGTCACTCACTGGTGCTGTTTCTAAAGTCGATTTCTTAGTGAATGGAGCGGTGGTCGCAACTGATACCAGTGCGCCTTATGCCTACACTTGGACACCTACGGCTATCGGCGAATACACAGTGGCTGCGCAAGCTTATGATGCAGGCAGTAGTGTATTGTCAGACGCAGCTGCCGTGAAGGTGGTTGAACAGACACAGAAAAAGCACAAATTGATCGGTTACTGGCATAATTTTGTCAATGCTGCTGGCTGCCCAATGCGTCTCGCTGATATGTCTGATGCGTGGGATGTGATCGATATTGCATTTGCCGATAATGACCGCAACAGTAATGGAACCGTGCATTTCAATCTTTTCGCAGGCGATGCGCATAGTAGCTGTCCCGCCTTAGATGCTACCCAGTTCAAGCAAGATATGGCGGCCTTGCAAGCCAAAGGCAAAGTTTTTGTTTTGTCACTTGGTGGCGCTGAAGGCAACATTACGCTCAATACTGACAGTGATGAAGCGCACTTTGTTGATAGTTTGACGGCGTTGATCAAAGAGTGGGGTTTTGATGGCTTGGATGTTGATTTAGAAAGTGGTTCTAACTTAATGCATGGCTCGCAAATTCAAGCGCGCTTGGGCCGGGCATTAAAGCAAATTGAAGCCAACATCGGCGGTGATATGTACCTGACCATGGCACCAGAACACCCTTATGTTCAAGGAGGAATGGTGGCTTATAGCGGCATTTGGGGAGCGTATATTCCTATCATCAATGAGGTTCGTGACACACTCGATCTACTTCATGTCCAGCTCTATAACAACGGTGGGTTACCAAACCCTTATCTACCGGGTGCAGCACCTGAAGGTTCGGTGGATATGATGGTCGCTCAATCAAAAATGCTGTTAGAAGGGTTTGATTTGGCCGATGGTTCACGCTTTGAACCACTGCGTGACGATCAAGTTGCAATCGGTTTGCCTTCTGGCCCGAGCTCTGCCAACTCTGGGCAAGCGCCCACGCAAAACATTCTTGATGCGTTGGACTGCTTAACCAAGGGAACCTCTTGCGCGACGGTGAAACCGAGTTTCAACTACCCTAACTACGGTGGTGTGATGACATGGTCTATTAACTGGGACGAACACGACGGCTACAATTTCTCTACGCCAATAGGCAACAAACTGACGCAAATGAATAATGCCCAATAAAGGCTAAGTTGGTTTATAACGCAAGAACCCCAGCGCAGTGCTGGGGTTCTTTTTGGTTCGCTGATCATAGCTATCAATAACCACTAGCAATAATCAATAACAAGATCAGTTATTGGGGTGAAATTGCTCGCACGCCAACAGGGTGTTTTCAATCAAACTGGCCACCGTCATTGGCCCGACCCCACCCGGAACAGGGGTGATCAAGCTTGCTTTGGTGCGCGCTACATCGTACTCGACATCGCCAATCAGTTTGCCTGACTCCAAGCGGTTGATGCCCACATCAATCACCACGGCACCTTCTTTAATCCATGCACCGGGAATAAAATTGGGTTTACCAACGGCCACCACCAACAAATCAGCTTGGCGAACATGGTGCTCTAAATCTTTAGTGAAGCGATGGCATGTGGTTGTGGTGCAACCAGCCAGTAGCAGCTCTAACGTCATTGGTCGGCCGACAATATTGGATGCGCCCACAATCACCGCATGCTTACCACGCAGTTGAACGTTATAGCGCTCAAGCAAAGTGATGATCCCTTTGGGCGTGCAAGAGCGCAGTTTAGGAATGCGTTGGGCTAAACGGCCCACATTGTAAGGGTGAAAACCATCGACATCTTTTTCAGGAACAATGCGTTCAAGCACATGGGTTGTGTCAATCCCAGCAGGTAAGGGCAGTTGCACTAAAATGCCGTCAATTTCAGGGTCGGCATTGAGCTTATCGATTAACGCCAGTAGCTCCTCTTCACCTGCAGTGGCTGGAAGATCATAGGATTTTGAAACAAAACCCACTTCTTCACAAGCACGACGTTTGCTGCCGACATACACTTGTGACGCAGGATCTTCTCCCACCAGCACCACCGCTAGCCCCGGAGCTCGAAGACCCACTTGAGTGCGAGCTTTTACCCGCGCCGCTACTTCAGAGCGAACCGTCTGGGAGATGAGTGTCCCATCAATATTTTGAGCAGTCATGGCTTTCCTTACACATTGGTCGCAAATATTTTTGGGCGCATTGTCGCAGATATTTAAAGTAACATCTATAAGCAAACGTTTGCTTTGTTCTGTTTTTCGTCACATGGTTAGCGAATGGCAGTTTTTTAGGCATTTGAAACAGAATGTTAGAGAAAGCGATTGCTTTACGGAGTTCAACTCGTATAATCCTGTCCCTGTAGCGCGCCCTTAGCTCAGCTGGATAGAGCACGTCCCTTCTAAGGATGTGGTCGTAGGTTCGAATCCTACAGGGCGCGCCATTTATTCAAGAAAGCCCCGATAACTCAAAAAGTTGTCGGGGCTTTTGTTTTTCATGTTCATCCGTTCGGTTTTTTACTCCGATGGTACTTTTGTGCAGAGTGTTGATAATTTCATCGCTTTCATCTTATTACATCTTGCTCCTACTGGCCTCGCAAAACGCACCTTCTTAGCTATCCCACGAATATTTTGTGCCACACTCTATGTGAAATTTAATTCATATGGAGGGTGCGTAATGAATCTAACCAAATCTTCTTTAGTGACATGGTTTATCTGTTTTAGCCCAATGGTGGTAAGCCATCAGTTGTATCCTGATGTCGATACTCCACGGCTTAACGAAGCGCAGCTTGCAGAGAGTCAACTGCCATTTTCTCTGATTAGCGATGATGAGTTTGTTTTTCGACCTCATCAACGTCCTTTCAATATTGAAGATTTTATTGGCACCCATCAGCCACATTGGCTTGAGCTTGTCGAGTCAGTTAGCCATTGGGCTGGGGCAACGGGGGTTGATCCTCGAGTGTTATTGACCACTTTAGCGTTATTAGAACAAGAGAGTGCTTCGGAGCAAAGCTTGGACGATAGACAGCGGCAGATCAAAGATATTGCGAATCAACTGTCTCAGCGTTTTTATCACTATCAAGAAAGTTCATCGGCTCTTCAATACAATGCTGCGACGTTAGCGGTCATGCAGCAATTGAATCGGGTGGATGATTGGGCATTATGGAAATCGCAATATGAGCTTTGGTTTGGTGCTTTCAGCGAACCACAAAACACACCAGCTCCTATGCGTATGGGAAACCTCATTGCTTCGCCTAGTGAGGGGTTTATGCAGTGGCCATGGCGCAAAGGGTATCAGTGGATACCTAACGGTACGCATGCGCACAGTGGTTCAGGCTTTCCGCTTTCTTCAATCGACGTTTCTTACGATTGGCCAGCTTGGGGCGCGCCAACTTACAGTGTAACGGCCGCGCATGATGGCTACGTGTCGGTGATGTCTCGGTGCCAACTGCGCGTGACGCATCCAAACGGTTGGGCGACGAACTATTACCATATGGACGGAATCCAAGTCGCGAATAATCAGTGGGTGACGAAAGACAGTAAGTTGGGTGTTTATGCTAACCAGCGTTCCATTGCTTTGTGTGAAGGTGGATCGTCCACCGGCCCTCACTTGCACTTCTCATTGCTTTATCAAGGGCGTTTTCAATCTTTACAAGGTGTGAGTTTTGGGCCATATAAGGTTCAGACTGGGCGATATAGTTACGATAATCATTGCCAATATACATGGCTGTATGACCAACGTAAGCAGCAGAAAGTCTGCTTATGGCAACCTATTTATAATTAAGGTTCACGCTGAAATGTTGTGATGGAAAATGTTGGTGCAAGGTTCTCTTACACCAACATTCATTTTGTGCTCAACCGATTTGTTGTGTCGTGAGCCGATCACTGACTTATCGTTCTTTAACGACGAAACGAACGGTTACGTGCGGAACGCTCTTTATGGGCAGAAGCCGCTTTAGCCTGTGAGTTTAAAATGGAATCAACCGTCAGCTCCATTGGCTCTTTAGGTTTGAGGCCATGTGGGAAAGTGCGCGCGCGCGGTGGCAGATCATATTCTTCAGCTGAAGCGCGTGGCATACGTTTAAAGCGATAGAGGTAGAAGTTTTCTACTTTCTCTCTCGCCCAATCGGTTTTATTGAGATATTTCACGCTGCTGGCAACCGATGGGTTAGTATGGAAGCAGTTAAAACGCATTGCCGTATCGAGAATATCCCAACCGTAAAAATCCACTAGTTCTTGCAGTAATGTTTCTAACTTAAGACCGTGTAATGGGTTATTTCTTTGTAATTCAATTCTTTCTTCTTCAGTCATCATAACGAGTTCCTAAGTAGTTCACTAACCGAGGCCAGCAGGGGTGTATGGTTTTCGTTGGTTTTTTATTCAAACAACGTGGCATCACGAATGATCATCTCTTAACACGCTAGTTTAAGGGGCCGCATTCTAACAGAATTCAGTGGCCCTCCCTAAGATTATCGTGCGGAAGATCAGCGTTGTTTGATTGGTCAGATTTTTCTGCGTTCAATAAAAAGGACATAGCGCTTAAAGAGCTTGGATTGTCGTCTTTACACAGATTTACTTGTTACTTCATCTACTTTACGTTGTGATTGTTACTCTTAGATAACCTTTATATTTAAGTGGTTATTGTGATGAGCAGAGTAAGCAAAACGGTATTGATTGTGATGGTGGTTGTCTCGGTATTATGGATGCAAGCCGAGCCAACGCTTTTGGTGTCTGAAAACCTCTTCAAGTGGCGATCGGCTTTTATCCAGTGGTCAGGCATTTTGGCCATTGTGGCGATGTCATTGGCTATGGTGCTGGCGCTTCGTTTGCCCCTTGTTGAACAGTGGACACAAGGAATCGATAAAGGTTATCGGATACACAAATGGCTGGGCATTTCGGCCACGTTGCTTGGTTTATTTCACTGGCTTTGTTACCAGATACCGAAATGGATGATCGCACTTGAGCTCCTGACTAAACCTAATCGGCTCAATGGCTCTGGCCCACAGGGGAACTTGTCGGGTTTTGCGCTTTGGGTAAAAGAGATGCGCCCGATGGGGTTAGCCATTGGCGAATGGGGGTTCTACTCATTATTGCTGCTGGTGGGTGTATCACTGTGGCTAACCATTAAATACAAACCGTTTCGCTTATCGCACCGTTTGATGGCGGTGGTGTACCTTTTGCTGGCTGGGCATTCGGTATTATTGTTGAAAAAGGCGTATTGGGGCTGGCCGATTTATTGGTTAGTGTTGATGTTTATTGCGCTTGGCTCCGCGGCAGCAGTCTACAGTTTGCTTGGATTTGTGGGCCGAAATGCACGTTATTCAGCGAAGATTAGCGCATGCCACTACTGTGCAGCGAGCCAAACGTTAGATTTAAGAATTAAGATGGAGAAACCTTGGCCCGGACACAAAGCAGGGCAGTTTGCCTATTTGAGTTTTGTTGGCGAAGAGCCGCATCCGTTTACTATTGCTTCGTACAATGAGGCTAATGAGCTGCGATTTTTGATCAAAGAGCTCGGCGATTTTACCACTGGCCTTTATAAGAGAATTACCGTGGGTGAGCCGATTGAGGTCGAAGGTCCATATGGACGATTTGAGTTTTATAGTGATAGGCCACAAGTCTGGATTGGTGGCGGTGTCGGCATTGCTCCATTTATGGCTGGGTTAGATTATTTACACACGGTAAAAGCGCATCCGGCTACTTATCTGTTTTTCTGCTGCCACCATGCAGAGCAAGCCCTGTGTGATGAGCTTAAGCAGAAAGCATTGCGTGCAGGAGTCTCCCTCACAGTGATTGATTCAAGCATTGCGCCGCATTTGTCTGCCGAGACTATTGCTCGCCAGTGTGGTGATTTAAGCGGTTTTGAGTTTTTCTTTTGTGGCCCTGTTGCGTTTTCACGGACTTTAAAACAGGCGTTGAAGCCTTACCATGTAGACGTTGAAGCTCAGTTCCATGAAGAGTTGTTTATGATGCGTTAAGCATGGTTTGTGAAATGACCAAGCCCAATTTTTTACGGATGACAGCACGAATAACAGCACGGACAACAGATAATGGCCTTGCGAAAAAGAATAGATAAATCAAGTCACTTACTTGAATAAAATTCATATTGCACTTCAATGTTATTCACTATGATCTTGCTCACAGTATGCTTCAATGGCACTGACCAATAAAGC
>NZ_NDIO01000401.1:0-6320 GCF_002241085.1 Vibrio sp. V03_P4A6T147 | reverse complement strand
TACGACCCGCAACAACTTAGAGCAGCAGCAGCGCTCTGAAGTCAACAACACCATCAACACCGTCGGTTTGGCGCTGGCACCTTATTTGGAGAAGAAAGATAAGATTGCGGTTGAGTCGGTTATCAATGCCTTGTTTGATGGCAGCTCTTACTCAGTCGTACGATTGATTTTTCTAGACGATGACGAAGAGATTCTGCGATCTTACCCTGTAAAACCCAATAACGTTCCGCAATGGTTTACCAATTTACACCTGTTTGCACCGATCCATGATCAACGCGTTGTAACCAGTGGTTGGATGCAGCTTGCTGAAGTCGAAATTGTCAGCCACCCTGGCGAGGCCTATGCGCAATTATGGAAGGCGCTGATTCGGCTACTTATCGCGTTTAGCGCTATTTTTGTGATTGGCCTTGCCGCCATCGCTTTCATTCTGAAGCGCGCTTTACGCCCGCTGCAGATGATTGTCGAAAAAATGGAGCAAGTCGCACGCAACCATTTTGGTGAACCGCTACCGCGGCCAGCGACCAAAGATCTGATTTATGTAGTTGATGGTATCAATAGCATGTCAGCGCAGGTTGAAAAAGCGTTCAAAGCTCAGGCGCAAGAAGCGCAGCAACTGCGTGAGCGTGCTTATATTGACCCAGTTTCTCAACTTGGCAACCGCGCCTATTACATGAGTCAACTCAGTAGTTGGCTATCAGAAAGTGCCATAGGTGGCGCTGCTATTTTGCAAGCAGAGTTTATCAAAGAGCTTTACGAAGAAAAGGGTTATGAAGCAGGCGATGGTATGGTGCGCCATTTGGCTGAGCATCTAAAAGTGTCGATTACTTCACCTGATGTGACTCTGGCACGCATTTCTACCGAAGAGTTTGGCTTTATTTTGCCCAACATGGAAGAGAGTGAACTCAAAATCATCGCTGATAGTATTATGAATTTTGTGCAAGACACTCTAGCCGACCCAACTGGCATGGCATCAGCTAAAGTCTCTTTAGGTGTTGTTCATAATAAAGAACCAAAATCTTCAACACAGTTACTTTCCTTGCTCGACAACGCGTTAGCCATTGCAACTGCAAATCCAGAGCTGATTTACGGCTTTGTCAGCAGTGAAACCAAACAAACTGTGATGGGTAAACAGCAATGGAAAGCATTGGTTGAAGAAGCTATCCATAACGATTGGTTCAGTTTCCGTTTGCAGTCAGCCAATAATAGCTGGGGACAAACTTTCCACCGCGAAGTTTTTTCAGCGATTGAGCACGATGGCAAACGCTACAGCGCTAACCAATACTTATTTGCACTCGACCAACTCAATGCCAGCCATATTTTTGATGAATATGTTATTGAAACGATGATTCGCAAGCTCGAAACGGGAGAGATAGCCGAACCATTAGCCATTAATATCGCTCAAAGCAGCCTTTCTCAACCCAGTTTTATTCGTTGGGTCACTCAGACTCTGGCGAAGCATCGCTCTATCTGTGAGAACCTGCACTTTGAAATACCGGAAAACGCATTCCTCAACGCCCCTCACCATACGGCGCTGTTTTGTAATGCTATAAGAGCAGCTGGCGCAGACTTTGGTGTCGATAACTATGGCCGGAATTTCCAATCATTAGACTACATCAACGAGTACCGTCCAAAATATGTGAAACTCGATTATCTATTTACTCACCATCTCGACGATGAAAAGCAAAAGTTCACCTTAACGTCGATTTCTCGCACAGCACACAATTTAGGAATCACCACAATTGCGTCAAGGGTAGAAACGCAAACTCAACTTGATTTCCTTTCCGAGCATTTTATAGAAGTCTTCCAAGGCTTTATTGTGGATAAATAAAAAAGGTCAGATGTAATGCAAGACACGCTACTCAATTCGCTTATCTATGTGAGTCGTTATTATGGATTGGCGAATTCCCCAGAAGCACTGATCAACGGCCTACCTTTATCAGATGGGAAACTGACGCCTTTTCTCTTTCCTCGAGCAGCCGAAAGAGCGGGGTTAATCGCCAAGGAAAATCGCTCAGCATTGGATCAAATCCCAAAATTGGTTTTCCCCGTTATCTTAATTTTAAAAGGCGGTGAAGCCTGTGTGCTCAGCAGCATCAACGAAGCGAATCAAGAAGCTGAGGTCGTCACTGCGGAGTCTGGTCTAATCCCCGTAGCTATTCCCTTAGAGGAACTGACTGAACGCTATATTGGCCGCTACTTCATGGTGAAAAAACAGTTTCGCTATGACGAGCGCTCACCAGAAATATTAAAGACCCGTGATGGCCACTGGTTTTGGGGTACGTTATGGCAGTCAAAGCACATTTATCGTGATGTGTTGATCGCTTCCATTTTAATCAATTTGTTTGCCATTGCGGCACCAATGTTCAGCCGTTTAGTGTATGACAAAGTCGTGCCTAACCTTGCGTTTGAAACCTTGTGGGTATTAGCGAGCGGGATTTTTGTGATCTTCTTATTCGATCTGCTCCTCAAACTACTTCGCAGTTATTTTATTGATGTGGCGGGCAAAAAATCTGACATTCTGATCTCTTCCAAGCTCTTTAGTAAAGTGATGGGGATCAGAATGGAGTCTCGTCCTCCCTCTGTCGGTGCGTTTGCGCGACATTTACAAGAGTTCGAATCCATACGCGAATTCTTTACCTCAGCAACCATCTCATCATTGATTGACCTGCCATTTGCACTGCTCTTTTTAGTGCTGATCTGGCTAATGGCGGGCAGCTTAGTGCTGGTACCTATCGCTGGTGTACTGATCATTGCTATCTATTCTCTGCTCATCCAAGCACCTCTACGACGGGCGATTGAAGAGGGCTCTCGACTGGCATCACAAAAATACGCCAACCTGATTGAAAGTTTAGCTGGACTTGAAACGGTGAAACTCTTTGGCGCTCAAAGTCAGTTTCAATATCGCTGGGAAGAAGCGGTCGCGCACATGGCGAACTGGAACATTAAAAGCCGTAGAATTACTGATGGTATTCAAAATACTGCCGGCTTTGTTCAGCAAGCCGCGAACGTTGGCATGATCATCTTAGGCGTCTATCTGATATCCAACGGCGATTTAACAATGGGTGGGCTCATCGCCGCAACCATGCTCAGCGGCCGTGCGATTGGCCCAATGGTGCAACTATCATTACTTTCAACACGCTACAACCAAGCCAAATCGTCCTTAAAAATCATTGAGCAAGTGATGCAAATGCCCGATGAGCAAGAAGAAGGTAAACGCTATATTCATCGTCCGATTGTGCAAGGTAAAATTGAGCTAGACAAAATCACTTTTCACTACCCTAATGCGCCTGTTGCATCAATACGTGACTTAAGTATAACGATTCATCCGGGTGAAAAAGTAGCGATCATAGGCCGCATCGGCTCAGGGAAGACCACCTTAGAGCGCCTTATTATGGGGTTATATCAACCGACCGAGGGGAATGTTCGTATTGATGACACCGATATCGCGCAACTGCATCACATTGATGTGAGACGTAATATTGGTTGTGTACCTCAAGACAGCAACCTATTTTACGGTTCAATTCGCGATAACATCACGCTCGGGCGTCCCTTAGTTGATGATAGAGATGTGATGGATGCCGCCAACCGAGCGGGAGTTACCGCGTTCACACAACAAGACCCCGCGGGGTTAGAACGACAAGTGGGTGAAGGTGGCTTGTTGTTGTCTGGTGGTCAGAGGCAAGCGGTAGCCATTGCTCGTGCACTGCTCGGACGCCCACCCGTTTTGCTACTTGATGAGCCCACCAGCGCCATGGACAATCGCTCTGAAATGCACATCAAACATCAACTGTCTCAATTGACACCAAGTGAGACGTTAATATTAATTACTCATAAAACGTCAATGCTCGATGTGGTTGATCGCGTCATTGTGATGGAGAAAGGCTGTGTTATTGCCGATGGTCCTAAATCGATGGTGTTAAACGATCTCAAACAGGGCAAAGTGAGGTCGGTGCAATAGCCACCTTACTAGAAATAACATGATCAGCAAAAAACGAGGCAAAATGCCTCGTTTTTTGCTTAGCACTCTGAGATAAGAATGTTAGATCCCTCCGACATCTTCATCTTCAAGCATCGAAGCACATTTAATCTCATACTGGTTAAATGAGAAGATACTAGCGCCATGAGCCCGCTTGGTGATGATCCGCTCATCATCAAATTGTACCGAAACATGGGTATAAACTTTATTTTTGACTTCGATCGTATTCATTTCGAGCAATTGCTCAAACTCCTCTCCCAGCATATCCAACGCCAATTTTGCTTTTTCTAAACGATCATTAGTCTGTTTCTTAAATTCATCAATTTTTAGCAGTTCCTCTTCCAAGCGTTCCGCTTTAGGCTTTTTCTTAAATTCAATCTCACGGCGGATCACTTCCATCGTCGCTTCTTGCGCTTGTTTATAATGCTCTTTGTGTTTCGCGACCCGTTCTTTATACACAGCATAACGAGCAAAAGCCTGCACAGCCGTGGCGGTATCGCCTTCAACGCCTAGATTGAAGCAAACGATCTTACCACCAACTTTCGCGTGACCACCACTGAGTGTGCCTTGCTTCTCTTTACTATCTAATACTTTTAGATCATTGCCACAGCGTAATTCATTGCTCATGCTGTGAACCGCTAAATTGATGTCATCTGCCGCTTGCAGTTCGCTAAATTGAGCATAGTTAGCCGTGATAGAGCCTCCTGATTTGATAATGCATGTTCTTGCTTCATCATCAAACACCGTATGGCCAATAATGCCTTTACCAACATCAATATTACCTTGGGCTTGAACATCAGCAGACTCAACAAACCCACCGATGGTGATTGAGCCCGTCGCTCTCACGATCATCCCAGGCTCGACATCGCCCGTGATGACAACACATCCTTTAAATTTCACGTGGCCAGTGGCTACACTGACGTTGTTTAAACATAAAGCGTTATCGACATCAACCGTTTTACTTTTCAGGATAGGCATGCCCGCTTGACTGGCCAGTAGCACATTCGGGTCATTGGGTGAGATGTAAGACCCCTTTCCTGCAACTAAGGCCGAGTCTTTACCTGGTTTAGGATCCAGCACTTTTCCCTGCACGGTATAGCCTGGCGTTCCTTTGGTTGCAGGAATTCGACGCATCACTTCATCATCTTGACCAACAGTGATGGTTTCACCTAAGTTGCGCATATCAATTTTGTTCTGTCCTTGCTTTTTGGTCGGTGCTAACACGCGCTTACTGACATCCTCAACCAAAGGAACAAATTGTGCGTCTTTACCTTGAATGGGTTCGCGCCCCTGCGCAACAGGCTGAGTGTATACTTCCCCTGGCTTCAAGGTATTACTTACCATTAACACTTTCTTTAAAGCCAGTTTGTTGATGCCTTTTGTCACGTGGGAATGAGCCAATGCATACACCAACTCACTACCGCGCAATGCTCTGCCACCATATGCACCCGTCACGACCATGCTGGCTAACATATCTCGATCACTAAATTCAATCTCAACCGAAGCGTTCTTTTTCTCTGCAATGGTGATTCCAGAGAATGCTTCACCCTTCCCCTCTTTTGCACAGTTGATAAAGCGGGTAACTTCAGTTTCATTTAAGAAAAATGTCGATGCAGATAACTCAAACAATGCTTCTTTCAAGCCTGCTTGGTCAAAATTTTTGTCGATGGACTCCGTCCCAGGCAACTGGGCAATGACTTGTTTTTTGTCCTCTGAAAGCGAAATTAAGCGTTTCCACATACTACTTAACCCATATGGTTAGATTCCGTTCGTATGGCAGTGTATACAATTTACAGTATGGACTAAATCTTTAGGCAACCAAATTAAGGGCTACATCACTTAGTCACGACGAAACGAACCACATAACCTAAAAATAAACGAAAGAATGAGTTACGCAGAATTTTACAGTGTAAATAATCTGTTCCGTATTAAGACAATATCGGAAAATCATGTTTACTGTTAAAGGCGTAAGTCACCTTAACAGTGCAACCATCTTTTGAATATTCCAATGACTCACACAATTTAGAGACCAAAATAATCCCTCGACCGTGTGTACAGTTGCCGTCTACAACCGTATGTTGGTAGTCAAAGCCTTCGCCATTATGCTCAAGTGAAAAGCTCAATTGTCCCACCGTTGGGTCATAATCAATGTCTAGTTTAATCCATAACGATTCATCTAACTCATCCATACACTCTTCACGTCGTTGGTAAAAAGTGAGAAATCCATCTGGGTCATCTTTTAGTGAAGAATTAAGTTTTAATAACCCATGCTCGATGGCATTAGCAAACAGTTCTGACAATACAGAGCAAACGAGGTCAAGATGCTCGGCACCACTAATAAAAC
>NZ_NDIO01000406.1:0-6326 GCF_002241085.1 Vibrio sp. V03_P4A6T147 | reverse complement strand
CCACTACACTAATGTTCGTTATTTTAAATTTGGAATAATTTATTCTAAATAATACAAGGATCGCGCATGTCTGTGATGCATAAAATCGTCAGCCGCCGCACTCAACTCTCTCGTAGTGAATTACAAATCGCCGATTGGATCATCGCTCATCCAGAAAAAGCCGCGCTCGCCACCAGCCAAGCATTGGCCGAACACGCAAAAGTCAGCCAATCGAGCATTGTCAAATTTACCCAGAAAATTGGCTTTAGGGGCTACAGTGAGTTTAAGTTAGCGCTGGCCGAAGAGCTTGGCCGTAAATTGGCGTTTCAGACCACGCCACTGCATAGCAATATTCTGGCTGACGACCCACTGGCAGTGATCGCACAAAAATTAGTGCAAGCAAAAACAGAAGCGATGTTTCACACCACAAACGCGCTTTCATTTCCCCATTTCAGCCAAGCAGTACAGTGGATAAACCTCGCCAACCGCGTGCAAATTATCGGTATCGGCGGCTCGGCGCTCACCGCAAAAGATTTGGCTTTTAAGCTCCTGAAATTAGGCATCACAGCGCTCACAGAACAAGATAGCCACGTACAAATCGCCACCGCACGCACGCTAGGTGCGCAAGATGTTCAAATTGTGATTTCATTTTCAGGAGAGAGAAAAGAGATTTTGATTGCCGCCGAAGCGGCCAAGCAGCAAGGAGCAAGCGTTATCGCGCTCACCTCTCCGAAGAAAAATCGATTACGTGAATTAGCCGATCTCTCTTTTGATACGATTGCCGATGAAAGTGAACATCGCAGCTCATCCATCGCCTCTCGCACCGCGCAGAACGTTCTAACCGACCTGTTGTTTATTACTCTTGTACAGCAAAGAGACGAGTCGGCGCGTCAATTGATCCAAGACATTTCATCTGATATTCGTCAAATCTTTTAACGGAATTAATCGCTCTCTTCAATGCAGTGCATGCGATGAAAAACGCGATGAATGATCGGTGCAAATAGGGTAGCCAATGAAACGAAAAAGACCGTTTCGATAAATAAGCTGTAAAAGGCTAAAAAGAGATGCAAGCTCGGCGCAAGATGCAGATTGATTATCGGGTAGGGAAGCTCGAGACCACTGACCATCGAAAGCGCATTCAACCACGCTTGCGCCGCCGGGAGATCAGCTAGGTAGACAAAACCCACCACTCCGGGGATGAGACCAGTCAACAGCAGTAACGCAGCGATCGCCGCATAGCGTAAGCAGCGCCATGTAAAACGCTCAACGGAGATAACTTCTTGATGAATCGATTCAAATTTCACGCCAGCCTCCTTGATGTTTGCCTCATCATAAGCAATGGCAGCTTAATAATGAAGGACCAAAAGGCGGATATGCAGAGTTGATCTACACGCTTAGAAACCTCGCGCTAATAATTGCGCGAGAAACGCCAACTCTTCTTGGCTCTCTTTGATGGCAAGTGCTTCAAGCCAAACCGACTCGCTGTAATGCTCGGCTTTGAGAAAAAGTAAGCAACCTTCAAAATCAATCAACCATGAGTGAATGTCCGCATCCCACTGTTTTTCTATCACTGTAGCCGAAAGCTGCTTGACCAAACGCTCGCCTAGTGCAGGAAAAGTATCGACATCAAAACGCGGTGTACTCAAGACGAGTCGCCCTTCATCTTGTAAATTGTGTGCTAAACCGAACTCAGCCATGGTGGGTTAAGTGCTCCTGAATCAGGTCTAAAAATGGGTCGGCGTATTTTTCAAGCTTGCGTTGCCCAACGCCGTTAACGGCCAACATTTCTCCGTACGAAGTGGGCAATATTTCCGCCATATCAATTAGGGTCGCATCGCTAAAGACCACGTAAGGCGGCAGGCCATCTTCATCAGCAATCGATTTACGCAATTTACGCAATTTGGCAAACAGTGGTTTGTCGTAGTTTTTGTTGGATAACTTATCTGATTTCGCCGCACGAGCGGCTGTGTCTAAGCGTGGAATAGCTAACTCTAATTGCATTTCTCCACGCAGCAGCGGTCGCGCCTCTTCCGTCAACTGCAAGGTCGAATTGCGAGTAATGTTTTGCTGCAACAACCCTTTATGGATCAACTGACGGAAAATACTCACCCAATAATCATGGCTATGATCGCGACCAATGCCGTAAGTAGTGAGCTTGTCGTGGCCATTTTCACGAATACGGATATTTTGCATACCGCGCATCACTTCCACCACATAACCAATACCGAAACTTTGGTTGACGCGATAAACGCACGATAACGCTTTTTGCGCCTCTTGCGTGGCATCGAAATGCTTGGGGGGATCAAGGCAGATATCGCAGTTGCCGCAAGGTTTGTCTCGATATTCACCAAAATAATTGAGCAACACTTGGCGGCGACAAGTTTGTGCTTCAGCAAAAGCGCTCATCGCGCCCAACTTATGGCTTTCCACCTGCTTTTGTGGCCCTTCCGGCTTCTCATCTAACATTCGACGCAGCCAACTGATGTCGGCCGGATCATAGAGCATCATCGCTTCGGCTGGCAAACCGTCTCGCCCTGCGCGCCCGGTCTCTTGATAGTAAGATTCGATGTTGCGCGGAATATCAAAATGCACCACAAAACGCACGTTGGGTTTATTAATCCCCATTCCAAATGCGACGGTAGCAACCACTATCTGAATGTCATCACGCTGAAATGCTTCTTGCACATAAGCGCGCTCATCGGCGTCCATACCCGCATGGTAACTGGCTGCTCGTAAATGGTTATTGCACAGTTTCTCTGTCAGCATTTCTACTTTTTTGCGACTGCCACAGTAAATGATGCCGCAATGTCCTCTTTGCGTATCAAGATAGCGGATCACCTGTGAAACCGGTTTGTGCTTTTCGACCAAGGTATAGCGGATATTAGGACGATCAAAGCTGCCCAGATAGACATGCGGTTCTTGCAACTGCAAACGGTGCAAAATATCCACGCGCGTGGCGTCATCGGCCGTTGCCGTCAGTGCCATAAAAGGCACGTGTGAAAAATGCTGTTTAAGTTGGCCTAACGCCGCATACTCAGGGCGAAAATCGTGCCCCCATTGAGAAATACAGTGTGCTTCATCCACGGCAATCATCGCCAATGGCAACTGCTGCAAGCGTTCGATGAAATCGGACATCAAAACACGCTCAGGCGACGCGTAAATCAGCTTCAGTTGCCCCGCGTTCATTCGGTTATATACCGACATCAGCATCTCACGTGACATACTTGAATTAATACACTCAGCCGCGACACCGTTGGCTTTGAGCTGATCCACTTGGTCTTTCATCAACGAAATGAGCGGCGAGATGACTAAAGTGATGCCCTCTTTGACTAACGCAGGGATCTGATAACAGAGCGATTTCCCCCCACCCGTTGGCATGATAACTAAGCTATCTTGCCCCGCTAACGAAGCGTCAATCACCTCTTGCTGGCCGACACGAAACGACTGATAACCGAACACAGTCTGTAAAATACTGTGCGGTGTCTCAGGTTGAGGATCGGTTTGTTGAGCCATTAACGTTGCGGTCATGAAATTTCCAAGGGTGAACAAAAGGGGTAGAGCAACCGCTATACCGCAAAGCGTCTTATTGTAGTGGGGTTCGATGGTGAATAAAACCGCAAAATGTAGCGGTAAAGCGAATCACTTGATTCTCGGCCATTATTCGCCATTCAAACTCCCGAGTAGGCGGTCGATTAACAAAGCTGCAACTTACTTGAGGAACAGTATATACTGTCGAATCGTTTCGCTGGCTCAGCACTTCACTCCTTTGAGAATTCATCATGACCGCAGAAGAACAACAACGCTCCAGACAAGGCGTTTTACTCGCTATTGGTGCTTACACTATGTGGGGCATCGCACCGATCTATTTTAAAGCAATCAACAATGTTCCTGCACTTGAGATCCTCACTCACCGCGTAGTGTGGTCGTTTTTCTTGTTAGCAGCACTACTTCATTTTGGCCGCAACTGGCGTAGTGTACGCAGTGTGATTACTCATAAATCAAAGATGATCTATCTAATGACCACCGCTTGTCTGGTTGCGGTGAACTGGTTAATTTTCATCTGGGCGATCAATGCTAATCATATGTTAGATGCCAGTTTAGGCTATTACATTAACCCACTGCTCAATGTGGTGCTCGGCATGCTTTTTCTTGGTGAGCGATTACGCAAACTGCAGTGGGTCGCGGTAGCGCTAGCCACCATTGGTGTGGCCATTCAGTTAATTGTGTTTGGTTCGATTCCTGTGGTCGCCATCGCTTTGGCGACCACTTTTGGCTTGTATGGCTTACTGCGTAAAAAAGTGGCTGTTGATGCCCAAACAGGTTTGTTTATCGAAACCTTGGTGATGTTGCCCGCGGCGTTGATTTATCTGTTGTTTATCGCCAGCTCGCCAACTTCAGATATGGCGCTCAATCCGCTTAACCTCAATCTACTGCTGATCGCAGCTGGCGTCATCACGACCTTGCCTTTGCTTTGTTTCACAGGAGCAGCAACGCGTTTAAAACTTTCAACGCTGGGTTTCTTCCAATACATCGGCCCAAGCTTGATGTTTTTGCTCGCTGTCTTGGTTTACGGTGAAGCCTTCTCTAGTGATAAAGCCATTACTTTTGCCTTTATTTGGGCTGCATTGTTGCTGTTCAGTTTTGATGGTTTAAAAACAGGCCGAACCGCGCGACGCGCTCAACGGGCATCCGTTTAATTAGGATTGTTTATTCCCCTCGTTCGTCAAAGCGATTGAGGGCACTGTGATCATTTTTTACAAGACAGTGGCGACATGGCTGGCTAAGCTTGCATTATTCAACCCTAAATTTTGGTCTCTATGGATAAAGTGAGCTACAGCCAAACGGCCTATCCTGCGATCGGTCTGATTGATGCAGACTATCGTCAGTTTGCGTTTGATCGCCACTACCATCTTGATATTCATATTGGCCTTATCACTCAAGGAACGCAGCGCTTCTACCACCAAGGCGCTTGGCATCAGGTACAACGGGGCGGCGTAGTTCTGATGTCGCCAGATGAGCTGCACGATGGGCAAGCGCACAATGGCTCTGGCTACCAAGTGCAAGTGTTTGCTATTGAACCTACTTGGCTACAGCAAACCTTAGAAGCCAAGCAGATTGAACAAGTGCTGGGTTTTGAGCAGTTAATAGTCGATGACGCGCCACTTTTTTGCTCACTGCTGCAACTTCATCACACCATGAAGCAGGATAAGCTCAGTCAACTCGCTAAAGATTGCTTACCCTACCAAGGGTTCACACCTTTGCTTGAACGCTATAGCCACTTGAAACTGCCGGAGGTTAAACCGCTCGGCCAGCGCAACCTCGCCACGCTGAAAGAGTGGGTACTCAGTCAACTCGACCAACCAATCCGCCTTGAACAACTCGCTCAGCTTTGCCAGCTTTCACCCACTCAGTTTCAGCGCCATTTCAAGGCGCAAACGGGCATCACACCTTATGCGTGGTTATTGCGTTTACGTTTAGAGCAAGCGATGAAATTGTTGAAAACCGGCACCTCTAGCACTGAAGTCGCCTATCAAGTCGGTTTTTATGATCAAGCCCATTTCAGTAAGGCGTTCAAAGCAACCTTTGGCCTGCCACCCTCCGCCATCAATCGCACACTTTACTAACCAAACTGTCAGAAATTTACAAGGCAAGCACGTTTTCTCCACGCATACTCACCGTAAAACATGAGGAGAATACATGAACGAACTTTCCATATTGGCCACATTGGCTGGCGTACATTTTATGGCATTATTAAGCCCCGGCCCAGATGTGGCACTGGTGGTACAAAATTCCACCCGTTACGGTCGCAGAACCGGAGTTTTTATTGCGCTAGGGTTATCATGTGGCATTGTCATTCACTCATTGCTTAGCCTCACAGGGATAAGCTATTTGGTGCATCAACAACCCGCACTGTTTGCGATGGTGCAACTGGCCGGCGGGGGGTATTTATTCTATTTAGGCTTGGGCGCACTCAAATCCATCTACACCACCTGGCGATCGCCACAAGCTGTCGGAGTCAACAATGAGCGCTACAAGCTGATCGAAAATCAACGCCAAGCCTTTTCCCGCGGTTTTATCACCAATATTTTTAATCCAAAAGCTTTGGTCTTTTTTATCAGCTTAATGTCGAGTTTAGTGCCTGTGGGGATGTCCTTTTCAGGTAAAGGTATCGCCTTGCTGATTCTTTGGGGGCTCTCTTTTATGTGGTTCTCAACCTTGGCGTGGATGCTCTCCACCGCCCGCCTACAAAAACGTTTGCAATCACTCACTGTGTATATTGATGCGGTATGTGGCATCATTTTTACGCTCATCGGTGGACTTATTTTATTGCAAGCGCTGCTTAGCCT
>NZ_NDIO01000269.1:0-6358 GCF_002241085.1 Vibrio sp. V03_P4A6T147 | reverse complement strand
GAAGAACATTGAATGTGTGAATGAGAACGAAACAGCTTTCCGAATTAAGAAATTTGCTTGGCGACCATAGCGTTGTGGACCCACCTGACTCCATGCCGAACTCAGAAGTGAAACACAACAGCGCCGATGGTAGTGTGGGGTCTCCCCATGTGAGAGTAGGACATCGCCAGGCTTTGAATTTATAAGAGCCCGTTTGTAAGAGCGGGCTTTTTAGTCACTTGTGACACAAGATACAGTGTGCTGATATGGCTCAGTCGGTAGAGCGCATCCTTGGTAAGGATGAGGTCCCCAGTTCGATTCTGGGTATCAGCACCAGTTTTATAGCTCTGTAAGCTAAAAGAATTTGCTTGGCGACCATAGCGTTGTGGACCCACCTGAACCCATGCCGAACTCAGAAGTGAAACACAACAGCGCCGATGGTAGTGTGGGGTCTCCCCATGTGAGAGTAGGACATCGCCAGGTTTGAATTACGAAACCTCAGCAGAAATGCTGAGGTTTTTTTCTATCTATTCGTATCATTCAATGTCCAATCATAGTGATAGCTGATACTCTTTTTCTCGCTTTTTAGTGCCTTGTTGTACTGCACTAAGTGCGCAAATAATTGCTGTTTCGTTCCAAAATCTTCAGCAAACCAGTCATAAATAGAAGACAGAACCCATTTATCATTGGTGACCTTTACTCCTTTTTCGCTATTGATAAACTCAGTGGCTGATTTCTCCAGTAATAATTCAGTATTTTCTGCTGTGAAAGCCTGCTTTTGTAAGTTTGGACAGCCAAGGCTTGCGCAGTTGACCGCATAATGGGTTCGAGGATCTTTCCAAATGGGTCTTAAAATTCGATGTTCAATATCATTGAGAGTCAGCTCTTTTTGATTGATGGTAATGATCTTTTGTTCCCAAGGGCCAAATGAGAAAAATCCTCCCAGTTTAGTGATGGATGGTATTGGGTAATGATCGACGATTAAGTTAACTGTTAAGGCATTATATAAGTTGACCCAGTAAGCATATTGTTCCAGCTTTGCATACTCTCTTGGATCAAGAGCTGATAATTGTGAAATATAGAGCTCTAATTGCTCTTTATCTTTTGAGTTGACCCTTTGATAATCGAAGAGGTTGTTGTGATTTTCTTGGATTAGATAAGTATCAAGTGTTGTCTGCCAAATTTGATGTGAAATGGCTTGTGTATTTTCTTCATTACTAGAGTTCCAATAATCCCATAGCTGTGATTTAGGAGCAGAAAATACATTCGTTGACCCGAGTGTCAAACATAGCGTTAATAGATATTTCATCGTTTACCTCTCATCTCATAGGTTATATGACCTAGGTAGGGATTGATAAATTTCAGATAAAAGAAAAGGTTGATGCATCTACACCAACCTCTGGAAATTAAATCGATACTCGCTATTTCAAAAAGCTAGGAATTTTTGTTTCATAATCAGCGATTTTATCTTCGTGCTGTAGCGTCAAACCGATATTGTCTAATCCATTAAGTAAGCAATGGCGACGAAATTCATCAATTTCAAATGAGTATGTTTTTCCATTGGCTTTAACTTCCATTCGTTCAAGATCTACAGTTAGTTGAGCACCTTCATTTCCTTCAACAAATTGGAATATTTCATCAACTTCTTGCTCTGTAAGGCGGACTGGAACCATTTGGTTATTGATTGAGTTACCATAAAAAATATCCGCAAAACTGGGTGCAATCATGGCTTTGATGCCGTAATCCGCTAAAGCCCAAGGGGCATGTTCTCGTGAAGAACCACACCCAAAGTTTTCACGAGCAAGTAGAATGCTCGCTCCTTCATAGCGAGGTTTATTCATGACAAAATTTGGATTTGGTTGCTGACCTGCGTCATCTAGAAAACGCCAATCATGAAAAAGGTGTTTGCCAAAACCAGTGCGATTTACTTTCTGTAAAAATTGCTTAGGGATAATGGCATCTGTATCGACGTTCGCTGCATCAAGAGGAACGACCAAACCTGTGTGCTGTTTAAAACCTGACATTGGTGATCCCCTGTTTAGTTGAGTGTTGAAGAATGAATATTACGGATATCGACAAAGTGTCCAGCGATGGCGGCGGCGGCGGCCATTGCAGGACTGACTAAATGTGTGCGTCCATCTCGACCTTGGCGGCCTTCAAAATTGCGGTTGGATGTTGATGCACAGCGTTCACCTGCACCGAGCCTGTCATTGTTCATAGCCAAGCACATTGAACAGCCCGGCAAGCGCCATTCAAAACCCGCTTCAATAAATATTTTATCCAAGCCTTCCGCTTCCGCTTGCGCTTTAACTTGCTCTGAACCTGGAACAATCAATGCTTGAACGTGTGGTGCGACTTTTTTACCTTTCGCGACTTGAGCTGCTGCTCGCATATCTTCAATACGTGAGTTTGTGCAAGAACCGACAAAGACTTTATCCACTTTATAGTCTGACAAGGATTTACCTGCTTCCAGTCCCATATACGCCAGTGCTTTTTCTGCTGATGCTTTTTCGACAGGATCACTAAAGCTATCAGGAGATGGAATGGTTTCGTCGACAGCAATTACTTGCCCTGGGTTTGTGCCCCACGTTACTTGTGGTTTGATGTCCGCGGCATTTAGGGTAACGACTGCATCGAATTTGGCATTATCATCGGTTTTTAGCGTTGCCCAGTACTCAATGGCGGCTTCTAAATCGCTTCCTTGAGGAGAAAATTTGCGACCTTTAATGTAGTCGAAAGTAGTCTGATCAGGGGCGATAAGACCGGCTTTTGCTCCAAGCTCAATCGCCATATTGCACACCGTCATACGACCTTCCATTGAAAGATCGGTAATCGCTTCACCACAAAATTCAACGACATAGCCTGTACCACCGGCCGCCGTTGTTTTACCTATAATGGCTAGCACGATATCTTTAGCGGTGATGCCTGGAGCGACTTTGCCTGTCACCTCAATTTTCATCGTTTTCGCGCGAGCTTGTTTCAATGTTTGGGTTGCAAGTACGTGCTCAACTTCTGACGTACCGATGCCAAACGCTAACGAGCCAAATGCGCCATGTGTTGCTGTGTGTGAGTCACCGCAGACAATGGTCATACCGGGAAGAGTAATACCTAATTCTGGCCCCATGACATGAACGATGCCTTGGTATTTATGATTTAAGTCGTAGAGTGTTACGCCAAACTCAGCACAGTTCTTTGACAGTGTTTCCATTTGGATTCGAGCCATCTCACCCGAGGCATTAATGTCTTTTGTGGTGGTTGAAACGTTATGGTCCATGGTAGCGAATGTTTTACTCGTCTGACGAACTTTACGTCCCTTTTCGCGTAAACCATCAAATGCTTGCGGTGATGTCACTTCATGAACGAGATGACGATCGATATAAAGGATGGGGGTTTCCCCTTCAGCTGATACCGCAATGTGGGCATCATAAATTTTTTCGTATAAGGTTTTTGCTTGCGACATTGCTTCTTCCTTGAGCTCTTTGAGCTTTATAAAGGACTAGGCGAGCCTAGTCCTACTAATTATGAGTTTAAAATATAGCTGGCAATTTTATCGCCCATTTCAGAGGTTGAAAGTGCCGCTTTACCACTGGCAAGATCTGCGGTGAGTTCTCCTGCGGTAAGCGCCTTTGATACGGCATTTTCGATAGCTTGAGCGGCACTTTCTTCGCCCAAGCTATAACGTAGCATTAAAGCGGCGGAAAGAATTTGTGCAACTGGGTTAGCAATGTTCTTTCCTGCGATATCAGGTGCAGAGCCACCTGCTGGCTCATAGAGACCGAAATTGCTTTCATTAAGGCTAGCGGAAGGTAGCATGCCCATTGAGCCTGTGATCATGGCGCATTCATCGGAAATGATGTCACCAAAAATATTAGAGCACAGCATGACATCAAATTGAGAGGGATCTTTAATGAGCTGCATAGTGGCATTATCGATATAAATGTGTGAAAGCTCGACGTCTGGATAATCTTTTGCGATCTCTTCCACGACCTCACGCCATAAGATAGAGCTTTGTAATACGTTCGCTTTATCGACTGAGCATACTTTTTTACGACGTAATCGTGCGGACTCAAACGCTATTTTTGCAATGCGTTCGATTTCGTAGCGGTGGTAAACTTCGGTATCAAATGCTTTTTCATTTGCCCCTTCGCCTTCTCGTCCTTTGGGTTGGCCAAAATAAATACCACCAGTCAATTCCCGAACAACCACAATATCGAAGCCACGATCGGAGATATCGGATCGTAAAGGAGAAAAGCTTTCTAAGCCTGAGTGAATTTGAGCAGGACGCAAGTTACAAAACAGTTGAAAATGTTTGCGAAGCGGTAGGAGAGCGCCGCGTTCTGGTTGGTCGTTGGGTGGTAAATGCTCCCATTTAGGACCGCCTACGGAACCAAACAATACGGCGTCTGCTTCTTCACATCCTTTAATGGTGCTTTCAGGTAGCGGGCAACCGTGGTTATCAATCGCAATCCCGCCGACATCATGTTCTTCTCTAGCAAACCGGATAGCATGTTTTTTTTCAATCGCATCCAATACCTTGTGTGCTTGTTGCATTACTTCTGGGCCGATACCATCACCTGCAAGAACGGCAATTTTGTATGTTTTGTCTGTCATGTTAGTCCTTTACTATTTTTATATTTGCTTGCCCCAGTGAGCTCTAAAGACTGAAAGCTCTAATCTAGGTACGTTAAACGGTTGCCACTTTCTTTTGTTTAATTTCTGCAATTTGATCGGCACGATGAATGCTATTGATCACGTGCAATAAGGCTTGTCCTGATGCTTCGACAATATCCGTAGAGACGCCTGTACCGTGATATTTTCGCCCTTTGTAGTTGGCAATAATATCGGCTTGCCCGAGTCCATCTTCACCTTCGCCCTTGGCGGTAAGGTCAAATTTATCCAATACGATCTCATAGCCAGTTAGACGGTAAATACATTGGTAAAGCGCATCGACAGGGCCATTACCAACGGCAGCTTCACATTTTTCTTCATCACCACAAAGCAATTTAATACTGGTGGTCGCCATAACACTGCCTGATTGAACACTCAAATAGTTCAATTTGTAGAAATCGTCTTCATCACGCAGATTTGAAAAGTGCATCAACGCTTCTAAGTCATAGTCAAACACTTGGCCTTTACGATCTGCCAATTTTAAGAAATCTTCATACAAGGCATTGAGGTTGTATTCGTTTTCATTGTAACCCATGCTATCCATATGGCTTTTTACTGCGGCGCGGCCACTGCGGCTCGTTAAGTTCAGCGCTTGGTTTTTTAGGCCAATTGACTCTGGAGTCATGATTTCGTAAGTGTTTTTGTTCTTCAACATGCCATCTTGATGAATGCCTGACGAGTGGCTAAATGCGTTGGCACCGACAATCGCTTTGTTACTTTGAATCGGCATATTGCACAGTTGGCTGACCAACTTACTGGTGCGGTGGATCTCATCATGCTTTAAGCCAGTATGTACGCCGAGGAATTCTTGACGAGTTTTGATGATCATCGCGATCTCTTCCAGTGAACAGTTACCAGCGCGCTCACCAATACCGTTGATGGTACCTTCTATTTGCCTTGCGCCAGCCTGTACAGCGGCAATCGAGTTTGCGACTGACATTCCCAAGTCATCGTGGCAATGAACGGAAATAATGGCTTTATCTATGTTAGGGACTCGCTCAAACAGCATCTGAATAATGCCACCAAATTCGCTAGGAACAGTATAACCGACCGTGTCTGGAATATTGATGGTCTTAGCTCCGGCATTAATTGCGGCTTCGACCATTCTACAGAGATTATCAATGGGCGTTCGGCCCGCATCTTCACAGGAAAATTCGACGTCATCGGTGTAGTTACGGGCGTGTTTCACCGCACTGACTGCCATCTCGAGCACATCATCATAACTGCGGCGCAATTTATCTTGCACATGAATGGTTGAGGTTGAAATAAACGTATGGATACGAAAAGCATCGGCGACTTTCAGAGCTTCGGCTGCTGCATCAATATCTTTTGCTACCGCGCGAGAAAGCGCGCAGACGCGGCTGTTTTTAATGTGTTTGGCAATCGTTTTGACCGATTCAAAATCACCAGGGGAGGAAACTGGAAAACCTGCTTCAATAACATCAACACCAAGGCGCTCTAATGCGTAAGCAATCTGCAGTTTTTCTTTAACGGTTAAGCTTGCTGACAAAGCTTGTTCGCCATCACGTAATGTGGTGTCGAATATAATGACTTGATTATTCATGTTTGCTCCCTTGCACCGATGGTTAATCGTTTACTTCCTAAATATAGTTATAAAAAAACCCGCATCTCAGTGCGGGCTCTTGTCATCTTGTGTGGTGTTTTTCTTCCACAACCTACCCGCGCGAATGGTTCACGATAAGGAGCAGGC
>NZ_NDIO01000215.1:0-6359 GCF_002241085.1 Vibrio sp. V03_P4A6T147 | reverse complement strand
GGTTATACCAATCTAGAGTTAGCAGGGTTAATGCCAGTTTTTTATTTGTTTAAATTCAATGGGTTATGTATTTTTGCGTTGAAGTGATGCATCTTATTGGTGCATTTTGAACTAAAAGTGTGAGCTGGATCGATTTTGAGCAGTATGGTGATAAAAAATCCCCAACACAGAGCGTGTTGGGGATGCTATCGTGAAGATTGATGTATTACAGGATGCGCATGCCAGCTTGAGCACCTTCATGTGGCTCAAGAATCCATAGCTCGCTGCCACCAGGGCCTGCGGCTAAGATCATGCCTTCTGACATACCAAACTTCATTTTACGCGGTTTGAGGTTCGCTACCATGACAGTGTACTTGCCTACTAACTCTTCGGGTGAATAAGCGGCTTTAATACCTGAAAACACTTGGCGAGTTTCGCCACCAATATCTAATTGGAATTTAAGCAATTTATCTGCTTTTGGCACCGCTTCGCAAGCGATGATCTTAGCAACGCGTAAGTCCACTTTAGCAAAATCATCAAATTCGATTTCAGCTGCAATAGGGTCTTTACTTAGCTCAGTTTCAACTGTGGTTGGTTGCGCGCTCTCAATCGCAGCTTTTTCTGCTGCCGCTTCTTCTTTAGACGCTTCAATCATCGCTTCAACGTGTTTCGGATCAATGCGATTAAACAGCGCTTTGAATGGCGTGAGTGTATGGCTTGTTAATGGTGTTTGTACGCCTTCCCAAGTGAGTTCTTGGTTTAAGAATGCTTCGGTGCGCGCCGCTAGTGCTGGCATTACAGGTTTTAAGTAAGTCATTAACACGCGGAATAGGTTGATGCCCACTGAGCAAATGTCTTGTAGCTCTTGCTCTTGACCTTCTTGTTTAGCCACAACCCAAGGCGCTTTTTCATCCACGTATTGGTTCGCTTTGTCCGCCAATGCGGTGATTTCACGAATAGCACGGTTAAATTCACGGCTTTCGTAAAGATCAGCAATGCGATCCGCTGCTGCGGCAAATTCTGCGTACAGCTCTGGTTCGGCAAAGGTTGCAGATAGCTGATTTTCAAAACGTTTGGTGATGAAGCCTGCATTACGCGATGCCAGGTTGACGATTTTATTGACCACATCGGCGTTCACACGTTGGGTGAAATCCTCAAGGTTTAAATCAAGATCGTCGATACGGCTATTGAGTTTTGCGGCGTAGTAGTAGCGTAAGCATTCTGGGTCTAGGTGGTTTAAGTAAGTGCTTGCTTTGACAAACGTTCCTTTAGACTTCGACATCTTCGCGCCATTGACTGTGACATAACCGTGCACGAATACGTTATTAGGCTTACGGAAACCACTGCCATCAAGCATCGCTGGCCAGAATAGGCTGTGGAAGTAAACAATATCTTTACCGATGAAATGGTACAGTTCGGTTTTACTGTCTTTATTCCAGTATTCGTCAAAGTCTAAGTCATCGCGTTTGTTACATAGGTTTTTAAATGAACCCATGTAGCCGATAGGCGCGTCTAACCACACGTAGAAGAATTTGTTCTTTTCGCCGGGGATTTCAAAGCCAAAGTATGGCGCATCACGTGAAATATCCCACTGTTGCAGGCCGCCTTCGAACCACTCTTGCATTTTATTGGCGGTTTCTGTTTGTAGCGAGCCAGAGCGAGTCCACTCTTTGAGCATGCTTTCAAATTGAGGAAGGTCAAAGAAGAAATGCTCGGAATCCTTCATTACTGGCGTAGCGCCAGAAACGGCCGATTTCGGGTTGATAAGCTCTGTTGGGCTATAGGTTTCGCCACACGCATCGCAGTTATCACCGTATTGATCTTCTGACTTACATTTTGGGCAAGTGCCTTTCACGAAGCGATCAGGCAAGAACATCTCTTTTTCTGGGTCAAACAGCTGAGAAATGGTGCGGCTTGAAATGAAGCCATTTTTTTTCAGCTCAAGATAAATGTGAGAAGCCAGCTCGCGGTTCTCTTCGCTGTGAGTGCTGTGATAATTGTCAAAGCTGATATCAAAACCTGCAAAATCTTTTTGGTGCTCTTCACTTACTGCGGCGATCATCTCTTCAGGTGTAATACCCATCTGTTGTGCTTTAAGCATAATTGGCGTGCCGTGAGCATCGTCTGCACAGATGAAGTTTACAGTGTTGCCGCGTAGGCGTTGGTAACGAACCCAAATGTCAGCTTGGATATGCTCAAGCATATGACCAAGGTGGATCGAACCGTTAGCGTACGGAAGGGCACAAGTTACCAGCAGTTTCCTTGAAGAAACGTTTCTTGGGTCAGTCGCCATACTTAATATTCGCTTTTTTGATAGGTATGAAAAATAGAGACCAATACTACCTTATGCAGCGAGCGACTCCAAGGCGTGAGCCTAAGGAATCCCGCAACTTTTTTGGGGTTCAGTCTGACAATAGAGAGTGATAGCATGAGCAAAAAGGAGAAGCTATGCAGCCGTTCACATCTAAACAAGATTTTTGCGATTGGTTAAACCAATTTGAACACCCTCATCTTATTGCGGGGTGGGCAAACCAACCTCATTGGGTTTCGGTTACAACAGCGGGACGTTTGACGGTTCATATTCCATTTGCCGCTAAAAATCTGCTGGATGAGCTTTCCGAATGGGTCATCTCCAAGCAGCAAACCGATGCGCTTGCTCCATTCAGTGTTGAGATAATCATTGCGCCGAAAGCGCTAGCGACGACGGTCGCTCATAGTGTTAATGGTGTTAAAAATATTATTGCGGTGACTTCAGCCAAAGGGGGCGTCGGCAAATCAACCACCGCCGTCAATCTTGCTCTAGCCATTGCTCAATCTGGGGCGAAAGTTGGCTTGTTGGATGCGGATATTTATGGCCCTTCAGTGCCAATGATGCTTGGCAAGCAAGAAGCAAAGCCAGATGTGCGTGATAATAAGTGGATGCAGCCAGTTGAGGCATTTGGCATTTTCAGTCATTCGATTGGCTATCTGGTTGATAAATCTGAAGCGGCGATTTGGCGCGGGCCGATGGCATCGAAAGCACTGGCGCAACTGCTCAATGAAACCGAGTGGCCAGATGTGGATTATCTGGTCATCGACATGCCACCGGGGACAGGTGATATTCAACTCACCTTGTCACAACAAATTCCGGTAACGGGCGCGGTGATAGTCACCACTCCGCAAGATCTGGCACTAGCGGATGCGCGCAAAGGGGCGGCCATGTTCGAAAAAGTCGACGTTCCGGTTATCGGGCTTATTGAAAATATGAGCTATCACATCTGCAGTCATTGTGGAGAGAAAGAGCATATCTTTGGTGTCGGTGGCGCGCAGAAACTGGCCAGTGAATATGGGTTGGCGCTGCTTGCACAAATTCCTCTGCACATTGCCCTGCGTGAAGACATCGACCAAGGTCGTCCTACCGTGGTTGCTCAACCAGAAAGTGAGCATACACAGCGTTACCTTCAACTAGCGGAACGAGTCTGTTCAAGCCTATATTGGCAAGGAAAGCCTAAGCCAGATGCAATCAGTTTTACATTGGTAGACTAGTGTTGGTCCACAGTGCTATGAAAGTAGCACTGTGGTGATCTCTTCTGAAATACGACGAAAACGTTTGCTTGGTAGTTTGTTATTCAAACCTCTTCCAAAGTCTAAATCGAGGCTGGTATCAGGTGGTTGAAGTCCCTATAATCGGGCAGTTTATCTATTTTCATCACCAAACCATCACCGGGTGCAAAAATAATGTCTGAGAATAATCAATGCGTCATCGTAGGTATTGCTGGCGCTTCAGCTTCTGGAAAAAGCCTGATTGCAAGCACGATTTATAACGAACTTCGTGCCAAAGTAGGCGACCACCAAATTGGTGTGATTACGGAAGATTGCTATTACAACGACCAAAGCCATCTCAGTATGGAAGAGCGCGTTAAGACAAACTACGACCACCCGAATGCACTTGACCATGATCTACTTTGCCAACATTTAGAACAATTAACCCGTGGCGAAGCGGTTGAAGTGCCAGAGTACAGCTACACTGAGCATACTCGCACCGCGAATACAACGCTATTAACACCCAAGAAAGTGATTATTTTAGAAGGTATTTTACTGCTGACAGACCCACGTTTACGTGACTTAATGCATGCGACCGTATTTATGGACACTCCGCTGGATATCTGTTTATTACGCCGAGTGAAGCGTGATGTAGAAGAGCGTGGCCGCACCATGGATTCGGTATTGAAGCAATACCAAAAAACGGTTCGCCCTATGTTTATGCAGTTTATCGAACCGTCAAAACAGTACGCGGACATTATCGTTCCTCGTGGTGGTAAAAACCGTATCGCCATTGATGTATTAAAAGCCCACATCGCGAAATTGTTGAAATCTTAACTTTTGTGGTCTTTATTTTTAAGCAGACAAGTGGCACTTTAGGTGCCACTTTCTTTTTCTAATTAAGCAAGGAAAAAGCTGATGAAAAAACTGTTTCTTTTCATTGCCATTATTATCGGTGCGTTAATCGCTGCCGCGCTCGCACTTGTCCTGTTGGTCAATCCTAATCAATTTAAGCCCTTGATTGTAGAACAAGCCAAACAAAAAACGGGGTTGGACTTAGTCATTGAAGGAGATATCAGTTGGCGTTTCTTCCCTTCGCTTGGCTTTGAGCTGGGCAAAACTGAACTCAGAAATCCACAAGGTTTCAGCGCTCCAAACCTGTTTAAAGTCGATCAAGTTGGTATTGAAATTTCGGTGATGCCATTGCTGGATAAGCAACTGGAAATTGGCAACATCCGCCTAAATGGTGCTGAGTTCCATCTTGAAACCCTTAAAGATGGCCGTTCAAACTTAGATAGCTTAACTCAAGCCGCGCCTCAACCTGCCGCCTCTTCCGCCGTAAACGAAACAAAACCAGCACAAGAAGAGACAAGCAGCGTCAATGCGAGCAACCCTGTTCAAGAGTGGACGATTAACTTAGCGGGCGTTAGCGTCGAAAACGCATTACTGGAAATACAAGACCGCAAAGCCGGTACACATACCAAGCTGTATGACGTGGCGGTCAATCTTTCAGAGTTTGCGGTGGATAAATGGACGTCAGCAACTTTTGCCGCCAAAGGTAAAAATAACCAACAAAACTTTGCCGCAGAAGGGCGAGCTGAATTCAAATTAGCCGCTGGTTTCAAGGATTATACGGTGAAGAACGTTGTGTTTGATGCGAGCTTTAGTGACCCATCAAACCAGATTGATTCTGCGAAGATTGAATTAGCCACGTTCGAGTTTGATAAGAAGAATGCGCTGTCATTCAGCGTGAAAGGAAAGGTAGCGGATTTAAAACTTGATGCGAAAGGGAGTGCGCAACTGACTCTCGATAAAGCCATGAGCTTGGTGAAGATTGATACGCTGGTGCTGGATACCAATCTAGAAGGAACCAGTTTGCCACAAAGCCCAATGCAGATCGGTTTAACTTCGAACATTCGTTTTGATCTCTCTAAAAACCAACTGGATGTCTTACTCAGTAAATTAACCGCAAATGCATTAGAATTTGATGGTGATGTCAAAGTGACGTTGGCTGAGATCCCTAAAATCCGCTTCAATATGCATAGCCCGAATATCGATCTGGATGAATTTTTAGGGCTTGCGAATCCAGCAGATGCAAGCAGTGCCGTGAGTGAAAGTAAGGCATCGTCAGGTTCAACGTCAGCTGCACCTACTACGGTGAGCGCTGAAGTGGAACCGGATCTCAGTGCATTAAAAACGTTGGATGTGCAAGGCAAGGTCACCATAGACAAGTTCAAAGCTAATAATGCTCGATTACAGAATGTGCAAACCAGTTTTAGCGTCGATCGTGGAATTATGAATTTAACCTCATTCAGTGCCAACCTTTACCAAGGTACGATTCAAGCGACCGCTCAACTGGATGCAACCAAAGTACCTGCCACTTATAGCGCTAAAAAAAGCGTTAAGGGAGTACAGGTGCTGCCGCTATTAAAAGATGTACTCAATAATGAGATGTTACAAGGTACGGGTAACATTGATGTGGATGTAAAGGGCCGCAGTTTGACGCCAACGGGCATTCAACAAAACCTTGTCGGAACCGTGAACATCAACTTTGCCGATGGTGCAGTCAATGGTATTAACGTTGCTCACCTTATCCGTAGCAATTACGCCAAAATTAAAGGTAAGAAAGTTGATGACGACCCAGTGAAGAAAACCGATTTTAGCGCCATGACCGCTACGCTGAAATTGAACAAAGGGGAAGTCACCACCAATAACCTCGCCATGCAATCACCACTGTTGCGTATTCGTGGTGAGGGTAAAGCGAATTATCTGCAACAAACGGTTGATTTCTTGGTGAGCACTTCTGTGGTGGGAACGCTAGAGGGGCAAGGTGGTAAAGACATCGATGAGCTGCGAGA
>NZ_NDIO01000396.1:0-6400 GCF_002241085.1 Vibrio sp. V03_P4A6T147 | reverse complement strand
ACATTATGCTTACAATTGGCCTAAAGTGAGTAGAAGGGAAAGTTTCTATGATGTTGCAGGAACAAGTGATCACACAGCTAGCCGTGAATACGGTGCAAAATGCCAATTGTGTCGTAATGGTGCCGCCAAAAGAGTTCAAATTTAACGCTCAAACGGCACAAGATAATGAATTTCAACACCAAGTTGCATTGAGTACCGAACAAGTTCGCATCCAAGCCATGGCCGAATATCAAAGCATGGTTGAGACACTGCGTCTCGAAGGCGTACAAGTGGTGGAGTTTGATTACCCATTATCTGAAGTGGAAACGCCAGATGCCGTCTTTCCCAATAACTGGTTTAGCACTACGCCAGAGGGAACCTTGTTTACCTTTCCGATGGCTTGTAAAAATCGACAGCAAGAAGTGCGCCCACAAGCGTTGGTTGAAGCCCTTACTTTGTCAGGCCGAAAGGTATTGGCGCAAGATTCGTTGCTCGCGTATCAAGACCAGCAGGCTTATCTTGAAAGCACCGGTGTGATGGTGATGGATCACCTTAATCGAACCATCTATTCGGCGTTGTCACAGCGCTGCGACCGTGAAGTGCTAGAGGAGTACGCTAAACGTATCGGTTATGATCGCGTGGTCTCTTTTCAAACGGCGTTGCCTTCAGGCCAACCGGTTTATCACACCAATGTGATGATGGCGGTTGGTGAAGCATTCTGCGTGATTTGCGATGAAGTGATCCCGGAGTTTGAACGCCGTTTTGTGGTTAAATCACTGGCCAAAGATAAACAGATCATCTCAATTTCACTTGAGCAGATGAACTGTTTCTGCGGCAACATTTTACAATTAGAAACGGCGGCAGGAGATAAAGTGATCGCTATGTCACAATCGGCGTTTGATGCCTTTTCGCTGGCGCAGCGTGCGCAGCTGGCCAGTCACGGTAAGTTACTGCCGTGTAATGTGAAGACCATTGAGGATATTGGCGGTGGTTCGGTGAGATGTATGTTAGGGGAAGTATTTTTGCCTGCTATTGGCTAAGATTGATGTACTCAACGCCATTTTTGCCATTTTTCTTCACCTGATACATTGCTTGGTCGGCCAATTCATATAAGGTTTCAAAAGTATGCGTTGAGGTTGTGAATTGGCAAACACCAATACTAAAGCCAATTTGCACTTCTCCATGGCTTAATTTTAGTGGTGAATAGGCTTTGGTGAGCAAACTATCGATAAACTGCTTTAACGTTTCTGTGCTTTGATTGGTGCACAAGAGGACAAACTCATCGCCGCCCAAACGAGCAATCGATGATGGTTGAGGCGCATTTTCTTGAAGCCATTGAGAAACTTGGAGCAGCACGAAATCCCCAGCTTGGTGCCCAAGATGATCATTGACGGTTTTAAAGTCATCCAAATCGATAAAAATCAGTGCCGCAGGGTGTTCGACAAGATCATTCATCTCGTCAAACTTAGTTTCTAACGCCTTTCGATTTAATAGGTTGGTTAATGGATCTTGCGCGGCGAGTTTGGAGAGTTCTAATTCATAATGTTTTTCATTGGTAATATCCGTGTGGGTGCCCATCATGCGCAGCGGCTTTCCATTCTCATCATATTCAACGATTCGGCCGCGATCCGACACCCAGCTTTGACCTCCATCTTTGCGGATCATCCGGTGTATGACCTGATAGGTGTCAGCCTTGCCATTCAAATGGTCCTCAAAAGCGCCCACGGCTAAGTCATAATCATCGGGGTGGAGCTTGCTTTTCCAAATGTCGACGGTGGCGTCGAGCTCGTGTGATTGATAGCCAAGCATATCACCCCATTCTCTATTGAATATTTTAAGGGTTCCGCTAGGAATGTGTTGTTCCCAAAGACAAAGACCAGTGCCTTCTAACGTTGCATTCAGTTTTTCTTCAAGAGAGCTGTTTTCTTTTTTGAGATGCTCAACTTGCTCTTCAAGCTGCTTGATTCGTTTTAAGTACTCTTCCATAAACCGTGATGAACCGAGTCTGCATTTATGTCGAGTGTGCCACAGTTTGCCGATGGATTCACAAGGTTGTTGATATCTTGTTCAACATATGTCTCATTTTTTCCCGTGGGTCACAAAGCTTATTTGGTTTGAATAAATTTGCTGTAGGTACTGACTCGGCCGTTGATGTACTCAATACCGCAGTGAATGCTCTGTTCGTTATTGCCAACAATCTGATATTCGACAATAAATTCACAGCTGATCACTTTGATAAATAAGAAACCGTCGATGACTTTCCATAATCCTTGCAGTGTTTTTTCACCAAACAGATCTCGCTCGGCCAACGTGCCATTAGGCTTTAAATGTAAAGCGGAAGAAAAACCGTCTACATTCACTTTTACCCAAGTATGCTGGTGAGCCTCAAAGCTTAATATTTTGCGTCGACACTTAACCCATTCTGCCAGCGCTTGCTCTTGGGTTGGGGTGAGCGTAGGGAGCGCTTCCATTTCTAAAAGGGTGTGATGCTTTTCATACCAGAAGAGTTGTAAGTGAAGTAATTTCATTGGTTCTCAGAGTGTTATGCATCGGGGCGTTATCAAAAAGCAACTCTGCGCGATTGTGTTGGTGATGTCAATATTTGCCAAGAAAAGCTACCGCGCTCACGGGGGAGAGGGCGCGGCATTATCCAATATGAGGATGAAGGATGCATAAAAGATGCATAAAAGATGCATAAAAGATGCACCCGAGCACAATTTATAGGTTGAATAAATGAGCTATAGGTTGAATAAACGAGGCGAATCAGCGGCATCGCAGGCTTGATTTAGCCGATGCTGCGCAACACGAATATTGTGTTTCCAATGTTCATCTTGCGCCCACATTTCGATCACCATAGGTACAACACAGTTTGCCTCTTTCAGCGTTTGGGAAATAGCATCAAAATTGACTTCTCCTTCACCAATCACCAAGTCTCGAAATTGGCCCGTGGAACTAGAGGTGACGCAATGAGTATCTTTAAGGTGGATCTGAGTAATGTGTGGCATACCAAGTGCCAATTCAGTACACACATCGTAGTTCCAACCTGAAATGTTGCCTACATCTGGATACGCCATAAAATAGGGGGAGGGTACTTCCCTCTTTAGTATTTCGAACTTGCTCAGTGAATTAAGATAGCTGGTATCCATGATCTCCACTGCCAGCATCACGCCAGCACGCTCGGCCAATTTGGCGGCAAGCTGCATGCCTTCAATGAAACGTTGATGAGTTTCTTTATTAGCGGGTTCGTAATAGACATCATAGCCTGCGAGTTGGATGGTGCGAATGCCCAGTTTGTAAGCTAAGGTAATTGCTTTCTCCATGTGCAGAATGGCTTGCTCTCTAATGGCGGGGTCTGACGAGCCAAAAGGAAACTTGCGGTGTGCACTTAGGCACATCGATTGTAGCGGGATTTGGTATTGCTCACACCATCTTCGTAGCTGATAGATGGTTGCATCATCCCAGTCTAAGCGTTGACGACGTTCATCCGACTCATCGACGGATATCTCTAAAAAATCAAACCCCAGCTCTTTTGTTGTGGCGAGCTTTTCTTCCCAACTGAAATGATTGGGGAGCGCTTTTTCATACAACCCGATACGTTGGCGTGGCAAATGCTGATACATACGGCCTCCTAGCACCAAAAACGATCGATTTGACTGCGCAGTGCTTCAGCAGTGACGCGACCTTTTTCACCGACCAATGCACGCCCCGCAATGAAGGTTTTGGCCTTAATGCCTTCAAATAAATAGAGATCTTCTGGAACGATGCCACCTGTGATGGAAAGCTCCAGCCCCATATTCGATAGGGTTCGCATCTTCTCAACATCTTCGCCTGTCCAACCAATACCGGCCAGTTCGGCATCTCTTGAACGGTGATAAATGGCTTGAGTGATACCAAGGTCAATCCACGCTTGTGCATCAGCAAAGGTCCAGTTGCCGTAAATTTCGATTTGGATTTCGCCATCCAGTTCATCGGCGACTTTCTTACACGCACTGATGGTAGCGATATGCGCTGCGGCAGAAACGGTGATCCAATCCGCGCCAGCTTCAAATGCCATCCGCGCTAAAATAGCGCCGCCATCGGTGGTTTTCATATCGCATACTAGAATATGGTCAGGGTGATTATGGCGTAACGTTTTGACGGCCTTCATGCCTTCAGCAAAGGCGAGGATGGTGCCCACTTCGATGACATCAACAAAGCTTGCTACGTTTTTTGCCACTTCGATGGCAGAAATAAGGTCAGTTTGGTCGAGAGCGATTTGGATCATTGGTTTAGTCATGAGAGTTATCCTTGAATTTTGTCACGGATCAAACGGGCGAGCCCGTCGTGATTGTTATCGGTTGTACAAATCAGTTTGGCGTGGGATTTCACCGTATCGTCGGCATTGAGCATCGCCACACCGAGCCCGGCGTAGTCGAGCATTGAAATGTCGTTATGGTTATCGCCGACAGCCAGCACGTGATTAGCGTGGTAGCCGAGCGATTGCACATATTCAGCCAAGCGCTGACCTTTACTGTTGCCTTTGGCAGCAAAGTCGACGCGATTCGACCATGAACGCTCGCCATTGAATGTCTCTTGTACCCAAGCTTGTTGGGCAAGGCGTTCAACGGAACTCGGTAGCCCTTCAACCACAAATTTCCAAATAAACGTTTCTTGCTCGACGCGGTGACGAAACGAGTCAATTTGCTCGATTTTGGGTTGTGCTGTTGGTGGGTACTGGCTGGCCCATTTTTCTAATGCTTGCATGTAGGCGATTGGGCTACGCTTGGAATAGGTCATCGCGTCGGTCACATACATCACCAGTTTCATTTGAAACTCTTTAGCCAGTGCAAGAAAGGTCAATGCATCGTGTTTGGTGATGGCATTGTGCTTGAGCACTTTTTCATTTTGGTAGTCATACACATACGTGCCGTTACAGCAGATGATGGGGGTTGTGAGCCCCAATTCTTGATAATAGGGTTTAGCCGCCGTGTGGTGGCGGCCAGTCACGATCACCACGTGGCAGTGTTGCTGCGCTTGTTGAATCGCCCGCTTTAGCTGAGGATGAATGGTGTGTTCATCAGTCAACACCGTGCCATCAAGATCGAGCGCGAGAACTTTATACATAGCCGCTACCTTTGGCCGTAGTAAGCGTTATCACCGTGCTTACGTTGATAGTGTTTATCGGATAATTCCGGTTGAATTTTGATGCCACTGTTGAGTGAACGAGTCGCCAGCGCCATGGCGGAAATCTCCTCCAAGACGACGGCGTTATGAACGGCATCGTTAGCATCTTTGCCCCAAGAGAAAGGAGCATGCCCGGCGACAATCACGCTTGGCACTGCCATCGGGTCAATGCGACGATGTTTGAACTCTTCGATGATCACAAGTCCGGTATTTTTCTCATATTGGCCAGTGATTTCATCGCAAGAAAGTTTGCGTGTGCAGGGGATGTCACCGTAAAAATAATCGGCGTGAGTGGTCCCTAAAGCAGGAATGTCAATGCCCGCTTGCGCCCAAATAGTGGCACTGCGCGAATGGGTGTGTACCACGCCGCCGATCTCTGGATAAGCTTTATAGAGTTCGAGGTGAGTGGCGGTATCACTGGATGGATTAAGTGTGCCTTCCACAATCGCGCCGTTAAGATCAACGATCACCATGTCATCGACTTTCATCACATCGTATTCTACGCCGGAAGGTTTGATGGCGATGACGCCCTTCTCGCGGTCTATTTCTGACACATTACCCCAAGTAAAAGTGACCAAACCGTATTGGGGAAGCTTAAGATTTGCCGCAAATACTCGCTGTTTTAGTTCGCTATACATGACATCCTCACTCGACCAATTGCGCCGCTAACGCTTCATCAATCACTTGGTAAACATCCTGCGCGGTACGACAACGGCGCAGTTTATCGAGATCAACGCCAGTCTCGCTCTCTTCATCATCCAGCACTTGGGTTACTTCCATTAATCCTTCCATATGCTGATCAGACGAGCTGCCAGCCAAGGTGATCAGCACATCGACTGGTTCATCTTCGCCGTCAAAATAGACAGGCGTTTGTAGCGTCACTAAAGCAAAGGCGGTTCTGATCACGCCATTTTCAGGACGAGCATGAGGCAGGGCAAGATTCGGCGCGATGACTATATACGGGCCTAATTGTTCAACGCTGCTGATGATGGCATCGTGATAGCAGGGGTGGATGGCTCCTGATTTGATCAGCCTATCCGTGCCAATTTTGATCGCCTCTTGCCAAGTGCTCGCCTGGGCATTTAATTGGATGGAATCATTGTCGATCAGTGATTGTTTCAGTCCCATGGTTCTATCTCCAGAGTGGGTGCCAGTGCGTCTGGCACCTATTGTTTTTGTACCTATCGTTTTTGTACTTATCGTTTTGTAGTAATAGCTATTTCAAAGTGACAAAGTTTTTATCGATGATATCGAGCAG
>NZ_NDIO01000145.1:0-6406 GCF_002241085.1 Vibrio sp. V03_P4A6T147 | reverse complement strand
ATTGTTTTGACGACTATATGCTCATAACTATATGAATTGCATTATATTATTTCATGGACAAAAATGTGAATTTTGTCTATTGTTTGCTCTTGTTTAGTCCGTGGGATTGGTCCCAAGGCATGGATGCGAATGTTATTTTAATCGAGGCTTTTAAATGCATTTTTCACTGAAAAATTTGTCAATTCGCGTACAAGTTTTATTACCCGTTTTGTTAACCACTTTCGCTTTACTTATTGCACTGTGGATAACCAAAAGTAATCTCCAAAATGAACAAATCAAAGTGTCGAACAGTACTGATCGGCTCGTTGAATATAAAGATGCTCTTGCCAGTGTGGACGATACCGTTTATCCGCTGCGTATTAGTGCGGTATACGCTATTTATGATCCCGCTCGTCGCGCCACATTCTTAGCTGAGTTAAAAAATGGCCTGGAAGAAGTAGAGCGCAATTTGAGCAAAATGCGACAAGATGAGCTTTATCGGAGCGATGTTGAGGTAGTTCATAAAAGCATCGAACATTACGTTGATATGTCGACGAAAATGGTGGAATTTTTTAACCGTCGCGATCAAGGGATGACCTCTGAAGCAGAATACACAGCATTTATTGCGCAATTTCGTCAAAGTGGCGAGCAAATGGTCAATGCGATAAATGATCTTTCGCAGCAAGTGAACCAACAAGCGACGCAGTCATTGGCTCAAAGCGACAAAGACAACATTCGTGTTATGAACACGGCTATGGTCACTGTTCTGTCTGTACTTTCGCTCTCTCTTGCGATGGCTTGGATCCTTTCAAATATGATTGTGGCCCCGATTCAAAAGTTACAAGCTGTAATGCGTGAATTAGCGCAGGGGAATTTAACCATTCGCGCTGATGCGGATGGCGAGAATGAAATCTCAAAGTTGGGTAAAGATGTCAATACGACTACCTCTCAGTTACATGCTACGGTAGATCATTTAAACCGTATTAGTGAAGAAGTGGCGTCAGCTTCAACCGAGCTGGCTGCGGTGATGACGCAAGCAGAGTCAAATGCACAACAAGAGTTGAGTGAAATTGAACAAGTTGCGTCGGCGGTGAATGAACTTGCGAGCACAGCAAACAACGTGAGTGATAACGCAACGGTCGCTGATTCAACCGCTCGCGAAGCGGATGAACTTGCTAAATCAGGCTTAGCTATTTTTAAAGAGAGCGCCCAAGCGAGCTTACAAATGTCAGAAGCGCTGAATCATGCTGCGAGCGTAGTTCTGCGTCTAAAAGAGCAATCAGAGCAGATCAACGATGTCGTTGAAGTGATCCGAGGTGTCTCTGAGCAAACCAACTTATTGGCACTGAATGCGGCTATTGAAGCGGCACGTGCAGGTGAGACTGGTCGTGGTTTTGCGGTCGTGGCTGATGAAGTTCGCATGCTTGCTGCACGTACTGAGAGTTCAACTAAAGAGATTCGAGTTATCATTGAAGAGCTGCAAAGCCAATCGATTCTTGCAAACGATAGTATGCAAACCAGCATTGAGATGCTTGCGCGTAACGGTGAGCTAACGCAACGAGCAAATGATGCACTCGTTGGGATCACGGAATCGGTTTCAGACATCAATGATTCAAATACCCAAGTGGCGACTGCGGCAGAAGAGCAGTCGCAAGTCACGCAAGATATTAACCGTAACGTGGTTAATATGTCTGAGCTTGTAAATCAAAACGTAACGGGTATCAGCCAGAGCGCCAGTGCCAGTGCCGAACTGTCACAATTGGCCGAGAAGCAAAAAGCGCAGCTCGCCTTCTTCAAACTATAAATCGACTACTATTTCCTAGTCTCAACCGCATAACTCGAAAGGTTATGCGGTTTTTTTATGAATCAAAGAATATCTAACCATCCGAAATAACTAGGTTTTTTGGGGTTAGCTGTTTGTTTTTATGATTCGATCTCCCCTGTATAAAAAACACTATCTTTATTAACATTATCTTCATATATTGACCCAATAAGAACTAGAAATGTGATGTTCATCGTGTGAACGCATGGTCAAGTGGCTGAAAGTAAGGAGTGTTTTTATGGCGAAAGAGGAAAGCTTATTTCGTTTAGAAAGGGTAAAAAGGTTTAATTTTTCAGTGTGGACGGTATTAACCGGAACATTGATTGCTCGTACCAGTTTTTTCATGGCATGGCCATTTTTGATCGTGTTTCTTTACCAAGATTATGGTGCATCGCCGATTGAAGTGGGTGGAATGCTGGCGACCTCTGCTGTTGTAGGAGCAATTACTGGGCTGTATTCAGGGTATCTTTCCGACAAATTTGGTCGCAAGTGGGTGATGGTTCTTGGCAGTGTGATGGCTGCATTTGCCTACAGTGGCATTGGTGTGGCTGATCAAATCTGGCAGTTTTACGTGCTTATCGTCCTTACTGGTTTAATGCGACCAATGATTGAAGCGCCGGGCAAAGCAGTGATTGGTGATAACTTGCCGAATTTGAAAGATCGCGAGCTGGCGCTCAACATCCGCTATTTCCTACTCAATCTAGGTGGTGCCATTGGGCCACTGCTTGGGATTACGTTTGGGCTTTCTCACCCACAAACTCTCTTTTTCTTTACTGGCGGCACGTATTTATTGTTTGGTTTCTGGCTGCTGCTCGGTATTGAACGTAAAGGGCGCTACACCAAACCCGATCGCTCTGGTTTGCCTAATTTTTCTTCGACGCTAAGAGTGATCAGTAAAGATAATATTTTTGTGAAGTTGATGGTGGCGAACTTCATCATGATGTTCATCTATGGGCAGGTAGAATCGTCTATTCCACAAGTGATTGTACGCACCAGTGCCGCCGATGCAGCGCAAATTGTCGCAGGGTTAGTGCTGGTAAATACCATGACCATTATCATCTTCCAGTTCCCAATGCTGAAGTGGTTGGAAAACGTCCCGCTGTTTGTACGAACTCGGATCGGCATGTTATTGATGGGGCTTGCGCAACTCGGCTTTCTGTTTACCCCTGCAGATTTACCGATTGGTTGGGCGCTCGCTTGCTTTGTTTTGAGTATGGGCGAAGTCATTGCTTTTCCAACCTTAAACGTACAAATAGACCGCATGGCTCCCGCCCATTTGCGTGGTTCTTACTTTGGTGCCGCCGCGCTTTATTCGTTAGGTTTTGCGATTGCGCCACTGGTTGGGGGGGCGGTGATTGGATACCTCAATTCAAACTGGCTGTTTGGCCTTTGCTTTGTGCTGTGCCTAGTGATGATTTGGCTTTACTGGGTCGCAGAACATCAGCCCGATACGGTCGAGCGTGAACCCATTACGCAAGCTTAATTTGCTCTTTTTGTAAGGCTCTCATCGAGAGCCTTAACAGTGCTATTTTTTTATCGCTACGCCAACTTCCAGCTTATCTAGCCATTCCAAAAATCGTTGAACATCATCGCCCCGAAAAATAGCGCCATGTTGCGGACACATCATCTCAATATCCAGCTGGCTGACTCGCTCAATCCAATCACTTTTGGCGCGGTTAGATGGCATCCAACGTTGATGAAAATAAGTCATTTTTGGAATATGGCTTTGAAAATCTTCTACAAAAAAAGAGGCGTTAGGGCTGTCGAGTGCGGCACCAATATCGCCAGACATCAATATTTTTGCATCAGGGTCGTAAACCGAAAAGTTACCAGAAGAGTGCATGTAATGTGCTGGGATAAAGTGCAGGTCGTGACCTGATAAGGACACTTTTCCACCTTCATCTTTGATGGGGGAGAATTGAATTGACTCCATACCAAAATGGCGGATAAACCCTTCCCACAACCAAGGTGAATGTAATGTTGCACTGGGCAGTGCTTTATCCCATAAACCGAGGGAAGAGATGATGTCTGGATCTTGGTGAGAGGCAAAAAGATGCTTGATATGTTCAATCGGCACTTCTTTCACGACGCAACCGAGCATCGCCGAAAACAGTTCAATGCCACCGGGGTCTAGCAATATCGCTTGATCACGATTGACTATCATATATTGGTTGGTATCAATGATTTTTTCTGGTTTGTTTGGATCGCGAGCAAACATCACCCAGCGATGATGGCCGCGTTCAAATAGTATTTTTGATTGCATAGTTCACCTGAGAAAAGAGAGAGAATGTTTTGAGCGATAGCATGACGTGAGCTTGAATTTCTTTTGCCAGTTCAGCGACGTTATTCGCAATGCTTTGCAGTTGGGCTTGATATCGCTCATCTGCTTGAGAGGCTTCCACGCTCAGCATGATCGAGATGATTTGTGCAATGCGCAGGTTGTCATACAAGGTTTGCAATAACTCGTGCAGGTTTTGAGCTTCAGAGTAGAAACTGTGACTGAGTTTGCTATATTCTTCTTGGTTTTGATGATGTACGACATCCAAACTGTGTAAATGCCGAGCGTTATGCGCTTGTATATACACATTTTCAAAACGTTCAAGCGCAGCGCGTGCACGAGTCCTTGCGGTTGCGAGCTGGCTGATACGCTGCGCCTTCAAGTTGATGGTGTGCGACGCCTCTAGCGTGACGCGGACTAAATCATCAATCGAATCAGTAATTGGCCGAAAACCTGCGGCACTTTCGCCCGCACGCAGAGCCAGAGCTCTGGCATTGCTGGCGACAAGCAGTAATTTTTTTGCAATGAGTACGCTTTGGTTTAGCTCTGCTGCCACTTCCGCCGCAATCACGAAAACCGGTTTGTTGTCCATAGTTATCGAAAATATTCATCAACTTAACGTGTGTTAACTATAGACCAGATTCATATTTTTGAGACTAGATTGCTCGTTTTGGCTCTGTGTTACCTAAACTCAATGGTTTTTCTGCTGCTCAACTTGCCGAAGTGCACGTTGGTACATCGCCCACGCGGCAAGGCCTGCGAGGATGTTACCGACCAACGCCCCGATAAACAGGCCATGCAGTGCCGCTATTTGAGCGCCAACCCATAAACAGGGCAAGAAGAACACAAACAGGCGCAGCGCGGAAATGGTTAAGGCGGTGTATGATTTTGCTAACGCATTAGAAACCGAGACCATTAACATGCAGATACCAAGCGGCCCTAAACTGATTGGCACGATCATTAAGTGCCAGTGCAAAATGGATTCGACACTTTGTTCGCTGGTCATCAGCACTGCAAGGTGGCCGGATAATAGATAGGTCACTACGGCGATGATGAGCTGAAACCCAAGAATAAATTGGCACGCAATACGAACCAATTTTCGAATGTCTTGCAATTGGCCTGCGCCAAGCAAACGGCCCACCATCGGTGGCATCGACATAGTTAATGCCAATATTGCGACCATCGCAAAAAACTCAAAACGAGATCCTAACGCCCATGCCGCGACAGCTGCGGTACCGAAACTGGCCAATAGTTTGGTTGCCAGCATCGAAGAAAGCGGTGGAAGAAGCTGGCTTATCATGGCTGGCCCCATGATATGGCTGATAGAGCGAATACTTTTCCCTACATCCAAATCTGACCAATCAAACAGCATCCAGTGTCTTTTCGACACCTTGGGCGCAACCACGAACACGCCAATCCCAAAGGCTAAAATGGTCGCCAGCGCCGCGCCTTCAATACCCAAATCAAAAGTGAAGATAAAAATAGGGTCTAAAATCAGGTTTAAAATGCTGGTGACCATCATCATAGTCCCCGGCAACATAGTATTACCATTGGCTCGACACAGACTGTATAAAAAGTACAGCACCGCGCCCACCCAAGCACTGACTAACCAATAAATCCAGTAGCTGTCGACGATCTGATACACAGATTCAGGAGCGCTGAGTAGCGCTAAGATGGGATGACGCAGTAAATAGATAATCACTGAAAACAGAGCAACCCCAATGCTGCCGATAGCGACGACTAACCCACCAAGCTGCTTCGCGTAGCGAATTTGGTTCGCACCCAATGCGCGAGCAATCACCGCTGTGGTCGCAATGCCAAGCCCAACCTGAAGGCCAATAATGATCATCTGAATGGGTAATGTAAACCCTTGCGCGGCAAGGGGTAACACGCCAAGTTGGCCGATAAACGCACTATCGACCAGTTGGAAGCTCATGAGGGACAGCACACCAAACATCATCGGCCAAGTCATTTGCAAGAGTTGGCGCGTGAGTGAAGGTGGAGATAACGGGGTGGTGTTTGACATTGCTCGGCTCAACTATATGGGTAGAGGTTTTAATATGTGGCCTCTGCGGTGAAAAACAAGCTCAGAATGGTTTGTACGTTATGTACGTTATGTACGTTATGTACGTTATGTGCGTTGAGTATGTTAACAGCTATACGTGAAGAGAGCGACGTTCATCCCCATCGAGTTGTTTCGTGCAATGACATGAAAATCATCATACTGATGAAATATTTCATAAAAACCTAACCATTTGGTGAATACTTGAGCGTTAATCTCGTGATGAACTCGTCCTATTTCTATGAAATGAAACCGATTTCATTTC
>NZ_NDIO01000329.1:0-6423 GCF_002241085.1 Vibrio sp. V03_P4A6T147 | reverse complement strand
ACGGTATTCTTTTCCGGTAATAAACTCTAATATTCCAGGGCCAATCAAGAAAGGAATAGGAGTAATCAACAGCAATATAAAAAAATAAATATAGGTATATCTGACTAATCTATTTTTTTCTAATAAGTTATCACGTTTTAAAATTTTAAATAGCCACGGTACATAAGCTTTATTAATAGCATCAAAAAGTATATTGAACACCATGCTCAGCTGTACAGCGACCATATAGATACCCGCCTGATCGAGACCTAGCTTTTGGTTAATCACAAATCTATCTACTGCCGATAAGAGGAAAAAACCAAAAACATGCGGAATTAAAGGCACTCCGAACTGCAATGCCTGCTTAAAATAGTCAATCCGCCAAGAAAACAAGGAAATCAGCTTATCATTAACCAACATTAAAAACGCCAGCACCGCAGACAAAGCGGCAACCACCAACTGGGCATCTACTCTACCTTGTGCACCATGATGTAAGGCGATGACCAACAACAGTGAAAACCCCATATTAAGCAGGCTATTACCTATCTGTAACGCACCAAATTTTAATGCTTCTCCACGCACCTGCCACTGCCCTAAACGTAAGTTTATTACGAAACCTAAGGCACTAAAAAGCACAGCGCTATAAATCCAACTAATAGGTATAGATAGAAATTCACTTAATTGTGTAGAAAATACAGCAACGATTCCAAATATAACTGCAGTTGAACCTAGCAATATATGAAAACAAGTACCGTTATATTGGCTAAGTTCATATAAGTTGTTGTCATCGTCATAGTATTTTCGATTTGCAGCACCTACTGCATTTAAACCGATAAATGCTGATAGTCCTGCCACCAAGGTTTGAAACATGGCTATTTGGCCATATTCAGTAGGCGATAGAGCTCGTGTTAATATAGGTAGTAATAAAAATGGTATAGAAGCATTAATAATGTTCGATGAAAGATAAACTAACGAATTTTTGGCTAGAGACATATTTTATTGGGCGAGGTGTTAGCCCCGCCACCTTGGTTAAATCAACTCGAACGACAGCGGTGTGCCTCTCTGTATATCGACTTTCGCAGTTTGCCCTAAAATCTGCTCTAAATACTTGGGAGCTAGACCAAACCCAGGTCGAATACTTTTTACATTCTCTTCCGTAAATGCCTGTCCCGCTTTAATATCTTTTACGACATACAAGGAACGACGGAATTTTGCATTCCCCTTTTCCGCTTCGGTGCGCTCATAATTCACCTGACCTAAAGCAGCCCAAGCCGTTCTTGCGTCTTTACACAAGGCTTGAAGCTCATGTGGCTCTAATGAAAAACTGTCATCAGCACCGCCACCATTTCTATCCATGGTAACGTGCTTTTCTATTAAGCAAGCACCTAAAGCTACTGATGCGATAGCTGTAGCATTGTCTATTGTGTGATCTGAGAGGCCAGACAATACATCAAAGCGTTCTGCCATATCCGTAATGGTTCTCAAATTGTATTGATCCGCCGGTGCAGGATAACCACTTACGCAATGAAGTATTACCAACTCTTTACAACCATTTTCGCGCGCGGTTTGAATTGCCTCTGCTATCTCTTCTTCATTTGCCATGCCTGTTGACATGATCATCGGTTTACCCGTTTGCGCCACACGCTTAATTAGCGGCAAGTCGATGAGTTCAAACGATGCAATCTTATAGGCAGGTGCCTCTAATTCTTCTAAAAGATCTACTGCACTAAAATCAAAAGGAGAGCTGAATATGGTAATTCCTAGCTCTTTTGCTTTTTCAAACAGTGGATTATGCCATTCCCATGGCATATGGGCACCTTTATAAAGCTCATATAAGGTTTGACCATCCCACAGCCCACCTTTGATCTGAAAATCTTCACTGTCACAGTCAATTGTGATTGTTTCATGTGTATAGGTTTGTAATTTTATCGCATCCGCTCCCGCCTTTTTGGCTTCTTCCATAATTTGGAAAGCGCGGTTGATGTCGCCATTATGATTGGCAGATAGTTCAGCAATGATATACGGTGGGAAGTCAGGGCCGATTTTCCGGCCATTAATAGAAATCTCTTTTTTCATGGTATTACGCTATTTTAAGTTTGATTTTTAATTCTTCTCTTACATCAATCCACTCTTGTTTAAATATCCCAAGGTGGACGATGTCGTGATATATGTTTCCATCATGAAATGCTTCTCGATGGACACCTTCCTCGTGAAAACCAAATTTCTTATGTAATTTAATGACTGTGCTATTGAATCCTAAAACTTCACAACGAAGCTTATGTAACTTTAGTTCGTTAAAGGCATATTCCAAGGCATGATATTCCATCAAGGAGCCCGTTCCTCTTGGCGCTTTAGGAGAAGCATAAAATGCCCAAGTGGCTATACCTTTAACTTTATTAATCTCAGAGAAGCCTACAACGCCTACTGGCTCATCATTTAAACGCGCTAGAAAATAGATTTTGGTTTTATCTTCCAGCAGACGGCTAAACCAAGCTTGGTGCTCTGCTAAAGTAATTTCATGGCTGGTATACATTTTTGAGCGTACTTCTGGAGCATTTCTCCACTCTAATATCATTTCCAAGTCGCTTTTGGAAAGTGCTGTAAACTCCATTTTCTTGATACTCATTTGATAAGCTCCATAGCAGTAATGACTCGTTTTGCTCCTAGTCCATCTACCTCCAACGGTATATATGCCGGAAGTTCATTCCAATGCATAGCTAACTGCATTAGTTCTTCCCGATAAACTTCGCTTGTGGTGAATGTACCGTCGCCAAGCAAAGATACATATTTTTGTTCGGACAGATGATTAGATAGCGCCCGTTGGTTTTCTGCCACTGACACTATTGTTGAGGGGATATTTAAACAAAATCGCTCCCAATTACTCACACCTGAAGCACCAATCGCATACTGACTGCTCGCAAGCTCTAGCTCGAAATCGTCCAAAAATTGAATCACGTCGATGCTTCCCGACTTTTGATAGCCGAGTAGCTCTTCATAATCTGAATTTTGCCTACCTGTGACGACCTTTAATCTAAAAGGTAAATCGCTGATCTGATTAGCCGCTATAAGCAATTTACGACACTCATGTGTCAGATCAGCCCCACCAAAGAACGCAATCACTTGATTAACTTTAGGTGGAGGGTTGTTTTTCAACTCTCTAAAACGTGGGCGCAAGAGTGCAAACGTGGGACTCAATAACTTTTGGGCTCGACATTTTAAATAGCGCTGATGCAAATCTGGCCATAAGTTCTGATCGAGAATAACATCAGACTCATGCTCTCGATCTAGGTCATCAATACTCAGGATATAGCAATTAAGCTTCGCTTTGGCTTGCTGCTCCCAAAGATGGCCTATCCCATAGTGGTCGACAATTATCCATTCAACTGGAGAGACTTTCTTTACAAAATCTTCCACATCCTCTAGCTCACTACGTTGAAGCCACGCGCTATAATCTCCGTCAAAACGAGGCTTGCCAATCTGTTTGGGTGGGGATAAGGAAATGACAGAAAAACCCTTCCGCTCAATCAATGAGATAAGATCGCCAGGCTGAGGTAGACAAGCAAATTTGACATTCCACTTTGCTGCTTGTAATTGTTCAGCCAATACAAGACAGCGCATAACATGACCACTACCGATATATTGAGATGCGTCAACTCTAAATACGACTCTCATCATTCTTGACCTTGTTGCTTGAGCAAAGCATAAAGCGCTTCGGCAAAACTCCAGTCTTCGGGCGTATCAATATCTTGAACTTTTATTCTGGGTAGCAATATTACTTTTGAGTGAGGAGCAAAAACCGGTTTTCTTTCAGTAAACGCCTGCACTTTACCCCAGTAAAACTGTCCAGCATCATGATAAGCCTCAACCAAATCTTGAGAGCGGACTTGCTCATATTCTGGTGAGAACATGGTAACTTCCCCATGCTCCGACAGTTTAATCGCTCTTTGAATAGGAAAAGAAAAAGTCGTTGCCGTAAAGACAAACTCACATTTATCCTCACTCAATACTTTGTAACCATGACGTAGTGAATTGGCAGAAACAAATGGGGCTGTTGCATATAAACAGCATACTGCCTCAACGTTATCTCCATGTTCTAAACACCAATTAATCGCATGGTGCATGACATCCATTGTCGTTGCATGATCATCAGCGATCTCAGCAGGGCGAATAAAGGGGACTTCCGCCCCATATTGCTTTGCCACTTCGGCTATTTCTCGATCATCCGTTGAGACTATTACTTTATCGAAGCAACCGGATTGAATCGCAGCCTCTATCGAGTAAGCGATCATAGGCTTACCGTAAAAGATTTTGATATTCTTGCGAGGTATGCGTTTACTACCACCTCTTGCGGGAATAATCGCTATATTCATCCTTGTTTCAACACCTTCTCAAGTACACGAACAACCTCCGCCTGTTGCTCATCACTCATCGTATGGAACATGGGTAGAGATATTGCCTCTTGGTAATACTTTTCTGATTCAGGAAAATCGCCCAGTTTAAACCCCATTTTTTTGTAATAGGGTTGGGTATGCACAGGGATGTAATGTAGGTTCACACCAATATCATTTGCTCTTAATCCATCAAAGACTTCTTTGTGCGTTAATCCAATTTCATTCAATTGCAGACGGATAACATAGAGATGAAGGCCAGAATACGTGTTTTCTAGCTGAAAAGGCACAGTAACTGGCAATCCACAGAGCATTTCATTGTAACGAGCGGCTAAACGGTGACGAGCCATAATAAATTGCTCTAAGCGTTGCATTTGCGTAACACCCAAGGCAGCTTGAAGCTCCGTCATACGGTAGTTAAAGCCAAGGTCAATCTGTTGGTAATACCAACCACCATGACTTCCACCTTCCATTTGCTCGGCATCACGTGTGATTCCATGGCTGCGTAAGAGTGCCATTTTTTCAGCCAACACCTTATCATTTGTTACAACAGCGCCACCTTCGGCTGTTGTGACAATTTTTACTGGGTGGAAGCTAAAAACGGTGATATCTGAATGTTCACAGTTTCCAATCGGCTTACCATGATATTGACCTCCTATGGCATGAGAGGCATCTTCAATCACTTTAAAGCCGTATTCTTTTGCCAATCGTCCAATCGCTTCCATATCGCAAGGCTGCCCACACAAATGCACAGGAATCAAAACCTTGGGCAATGTGCCATTACTCTTCGCTTGGATAAGTTTCTGCTCTAGTTTCTTAGGACAAAGGTTATAAGTAGTGGGGTCTATATCAACGAAATCGACTTTTGCACCGCAGTACAAACCGCAGTTTGCCGAAGCAACAAAAGTAATAGGTGAAGTCCATAACCAATCACCGTCACCTAACCCTAGCGCTAAACAAGCCATATGCAGTGCTGATGTTGCACTGTTTACCGCCAAAGCATATTGCGCCCCAGTTTGTTTGATTAGTGCTTGTTCGAATTCAGGCACTTTGGGGCCTTGAGTAAGAAAATCTGACCTTAAAACCTCAATTACACCATCAATATCTTGTTGGTTAATATCTTGCTTTCCGTAAGGGATCACGATTATTCTCACACTGCAAAATTAGGATCAACGTGCTCTTTAATCAGCTCACGTAAACTTTCAACGGTTTCCCACTCGGTATTAGTACCTGAATTATATTTAAATCCGAAAGGAACTTTCTGCGCATTATGATGCTTTAAATACTCTTCCTCTATATAAGTGAAAGAAACTGAAGGCAATATTGCATAATATTCGCCCAAATCAATCGTATTTAGTGAATCGGTATCTGTAATCATCTCTTCGTGCAATTTTTCTCCTGGACGAATACCTACTATTTTAGTCTCACATTCAGGTGCAATTGCTTTAGCAATATCCATAATCTTATAGGATGGGATTTTAGGAACAAAAATCTCCCCACCTAGATGATGTTCAAGTGCATACATTACCATGTTCACACCATCTTGCAGGGATATATTAAAACGAGTCATCTCGTCATGGGTGATAGGCAATACACCTTCTGCGCGTTTTTTCAAAAAGAAAGGAATAACCGAGCCACGCGATCCCATTACGTTTCCATAGCGGACAACACTAAAACGGATATTTTTAGAACCCTTAATATTGTTAGCTGCAGTAAATAACTTATCTGATGCTAACTTAGTTGCACCATAGAGATTGATTGGAGCACATGCCTTATCAGTAGATAAGGCAACAACGTTTTTAACACCACATTGCAGCGCCGCCTGAATAACATTTTCAGCACCATCTATGTTCGTGCGTATACACTCTGTCGGGTTATATTCTGCGGTATCAACTTGTTTAATTGCTGCAGCATGAATAATAACATCAACGCCTTCACAAGCTTGTATCATGCGATTTCTATCGCGTACATCACCGATAAAAAATCGAAGCTGTGGATATTCTTGGTGTGGATATTGTTGCTTAATTTCAAACTGTTTCAATTCATCTCGTGAGAA
>NZ_NDIO01000198.1:0-6485 GCF_002241085.1 Vibrio sp. V03_P4A6T147 | reverse complement strand
TGGTAGTACATTTCCAAGCCAAGTTCCCAGTTACCAAACCGTTTATAGGGTCTGAATAAAATGCTATACCCAGTTTCTGTTCGTTCACCCCATTCGCTTTTATCTTCTTTGCTATAGAGATACTCCAAATTTGAATAAAAACCCCAACTGTATTCATTATTCCAGTAGGTCAAATAAGGTCGTAAACTGTGTTCTGCTAAATTTTTACGTAAACCACTTACATAAGGTGAATAAACTTTGCTGTCTGTATATTCCAATTCATAAATTAGGCCTGTCGCCCAACCGTTACTTAAGTCGTAACCCTTATTGAGTGAAAATAGATGCTTTAATCCATCTTCATTTTCGTGGTAACTGCCCTCATGTTGCTCTCTATTTTCTATTTTAAGGGCATACAAAGCGGTCATATTCCATTTGGCATTGTTGTAGTACACGCCAAAGGCTTCATGGGTGGCCGTTTTTTCCTTTTTATCTATGCCAGTAAAGCCATTGGTAATTTTGTCTTCGTATTCAAGAGAAGTTCCTACATGGCCTCCAAACTGAAGCGCTTGGTCAAAAAAGCTATCTTCAGGGTTTAAACCATGCTCACTGGCAGCGAAAGCGGGAGTAGATACAGCGATTGCTGTTGCTACGGATATAGCAAGTAACGTTCTTTTCACGACAGGTCCTTATCAACCTATTTAAGGTTGTAAATCGTAGTTATAATATAGATGAATATTTAGTAGTTCACTGTGAACGCCTAAATATTGTTCTGCATATTAATAAATTTTTCCTCCTAAGCATTCTATAAGTGAGAAGTCGGTCACTTTTAATTGCTTATTATAGAGATTTCGATCACGAATTTACTTCTTTGCCGATTAATTTAAAGGAGGTTTTTACGCGTTTTAGCCTTGTGGCTCTACTTGGTGACGTGTTGTTTAGGTTTTCGCATACGCCCATTCAAGTGTTTTTAAATAAGGTTTGGTGATTGAAATCACAATTTCCTGTGGTATGAGGATGATAGTGGTTGACTTAAAATTGGCGACATTTAACCTAGTAGTATCTTTTGTACTACCATTGGTGTTGATATGAGAAATAGATGGATGAAAACAGTATTGGCTGCAACTTTGATTTGCTCAGCTTCTATTGTTTCTGCTGAGACGATTACGCCGGAAATAGACTCTGAATTATTGATTTGGACAGATAACACGACGCTCGACTATATGAAATATGCCGCTGACCAATTCAATCAAGATTTTGGTTACAAAGTTAAATTTACATTTCGTGGTTTAGCTCCGATAGACGCTGCATCGCGAATGATTCAAGACGGCGGATCCGCACGCGTTGCGGATGTGGCGGAAATAGAGCATGACTTATTAGGAAGGTTAGTAGTTGCTGGTGGGGCGATGGAAAACTTAGTTTCAGTTGATCATATGAAACATAACTTTATGCCAAATGCTATTTCTGCAATGCAATATGGTGGAGCCAGTTATGGTTTCCCTGTCAGTTATGCGACGTTGGCGCTCTTTTATAACAAAGATTTGTTACCTGAAGCACCCAAAACATTTGAAGCACTGATTCGCTTTGGCGAGATATTTAATAATGTAAAAGAGAACAAATACGCTTTATTGTGGGATGTGCAAAATTATTATGAATCTCGAATGTTTTTAACCCTTTATGGCGCTTATGAATTTGGGAATAAAGGGACAGATGCTAAAGATATCGGGATCAATTCTGAATTAGCGCAAAAAGGTCTTTTGGCCATGAAAACATTGCAAGCGGCTAATAGTTCAAACCCGATTGATATGCGTAACCCGCAAGTTCGCCGTGGTTTATTTTCCGAGGGTAAAGTGGCCGCAATTATTGATGGTCCTTGGGCAATTCAAGGCTATGCCGCGAGCGGCGTAAACTATGGGGTCATGCCGATTCCCACTCTAGAAGGTCAGCAATTACGTACTTTTTCAACAGTTAGGCTTGCAGTGGTATCGACATACAGTGAATACCCAAAAGCAGCGCAACTGTTTGCTGATTACATTGCGTCTGACAAGATGCTGATGAAGCGATATGAGATGACGAAATCCATTCCACCCGTTCAATCGTTAATGGAAGAGATCATTGTCGATGCAGATGAAGCCACTTACGCCATCATCGCTCAGGGATTCTATTCCGATGCGATGCCATCGATTCCTGAAATGGGTTATTTGTGGTCTCCCATGGCCAGTGCTATCACCGCAATGTGGGTAAATGGTAAAGAGCCAAAGTCAGTGCTGGACCATGCTCGAGCAATCATTGAAGAGCAGATCGCATTTCAGGAGTAAGCATGTTGTTAGCCAAAACTCAAAATAGACTCCATTTCCTCAGCTCAATGTTGATCATGGGTACAACGCAACTTGTTCATAAACATTGGGTGAAAGGCATCTTTCTTTTTACGGTTAATGTGTTGTTTTTGTTTGCGCTACCTAACCTTATTTTGGCGCTCAAAGGCTTGGTTTCTTTAGGCGATGTGGTACAAGTTCGGCAAGGTTTTCAAGTTATCCAAGGCGATAACTCCATTCATATGTTGGTGGAAGGTGTTATTGCAGTCATTCTTATGCTCTGTTTCATAACTACCTATATTCTGAACGTCAAAGATGCCCAATCTTGTGCATTGTGTAAGCTGAATATTCGTGGGCAAATTCAATCCATTTATAATAAACATTTTGCATTCATCGTACTTTCTCCCGCTTTGATAGTGACTATTGCGTTTATTATTCTACCTATTGCAATTACGGTACTGGTTTCCTTTACGAACTATTCAGCACCTCATCATATCCCCCCTAAGAATTTAGTGGACTGGGTAGGGTTAAGAAATTTTTGGACACTGTTTGAGCTGAAAATTTGGTCAAATACATTTTTTGGTGTTGCTTTATGGACGGTTGGATGGGCAGTCACTGCAACAATTTGTACTTGCGGTTTTGGTTTCTTGCTCGCTCTCGCCTTAGAGAATCGGAACATTCAAGCGAAAAAACTCTGGCGGTTTGTCTTTATTCTCCCTTATGCCATTCCCGCATTTGTTACCTTACTAATGTTTCGCTTATTACTGAATGGAATTGGCCCGGTAAACGCCACTTTAAATAGTTGGGGAGTCGATTCTATTGCATTTTTATCTGATCCATTTACTGCCAAGATAACAGTAATTGCCGTCAGTGTCTGGGTTGGGGCACCTTATTTTATGCTGTTGATTGCTGGGGCATTGACCAACATTCCTCGTGATCTCTATGAAGCCAGTGAAGTCGATGGGGCAAGTAAATTCCAGCAGTTTCAAGAGATAACGTTGCCGATGGTATTGCACCAAGTCGCCCCCTCACTAGTCATGACATTTGCTCATAACTTCAATAATTTTGGAGCGATATTCTTGTTGACTGAAGGCGGTCCGATCAATCCTGAATACCGTTTTGCTGGACATACCGATATTTTGATCACTTGGATTTACAAATTGACCTTGGACTTCCAGCAATACCAGATTGCTTCTGTTATTTCGATTGTAATCTTCCTGTTCCTGTCCGTAATTGCTATTTGGCAGTTCCGCAGAATGAAATCCTTTAAAGATGATGTGGGGATGTAACGATGAATCGACTTGCTGAAAAATTAGGGACGCTATTGGTCTATCTGTTCTTGTTACTGAATGCTTTGTTAGTGTTAGGGCCGGTTGCCTGGACTATCCTCGCATCGTTTAAGCGTGGCAATAATCTCTTTAGTACCTCATTTAGTGATATTACGTTTACGCTGGACCATTATCGTGCGTTATTTACTGATACACCTTATTTAGATTGGTATATCAATACGTTGATATTAGCCACCGCCAATATGGGAATTTCACTCATTGTTGTCACCATGACGGCTTATGTTTTTTCGCGTTATCGATTTAAAGGTAAACGTAATGTGATGATGGGGATTTTAGTGCTGCAAATGTTCCCCGCATTTTTATCGATGACGGCAATTTACATTCTATTATCAAAAATGAACTTAATTGACACCTACGCAGGCTTACTGTTTGTGTATGTAACCGGGTCGTTACCATTTATGACTTGGCTCGTGAAAGGGTATTTTGATGCGTTACCAACCTCATTAGATGAAGCGGCAAAAATTGATGGAGCAGGGCATATGACGATTTTTCTAGAAATTATTCTACCATTAGCCCGCCCCATTTTAGTATTTGTTGCTTTGGTATCATTCACCGGACCTTGGATGGATTTCATTCTGCCGACGTTGATTTTGCGTAGTGAAGAAAAAATGACCTTAGCCATTGGGATCTTCAGTTGGATTTCATCAAACTCAGCCGAAAACTTTACGCTGTTTGCCGCAGGATCTTTATTGGTAGCGATACCTATCACGTTGCTTTTCGTAGTAACTCAAAAACACATCACCACGGGCCTTGTGAGCGGTGCGGTAAAAGAATAATTCTTAGGTACATTTAGTATGATCACAAAAAGTTCACTGATGCATTCCGCAAAGAGTGCAGATAGCTACGCTTATGACAATGCAACTTTACATATTCGTTTCCGTACGGCCAAAGGAGAGGTGGATAATGTTTCCTTGTGGATCGGTGATCCATATCACTGGGCCGAAGGTGGTTTAGACGGCGGTAACCTAGGCGGCAGTGATGCACATGGTTGGGTTGGCGGTAACACGGTGCCTATGTTATTTGAGGGACAAACTGAGTATCACGACCATTGGTTTGCGCAGTTTCAGCCACCGAAACGTCGAAGTCGTTATGGCTTCATTCTTCATGGTCGTGAAGGTGAAAAACTGCTGTTTGGAGAAAAGCGATGTGTTGATATCCGTGATCCTAATATTGCGGAAATGGAATTAAGTAACTTGAGCAATTTTTTCTGTTTTCCGTACCTTAATCCGCGAGATGTGTTATGCACGCCAAATTGGGTCAAAGAAACTATTTGGTATCAAATTTTTCCTGAACGTTTCCATAATGGAATGCCGGATATTTCTCCTTTCGATGTTCAGCCGTGGGGTAGCCAGCCTAGTTCGTATAACTTTATGGGGGGCGACCTATGGGGTGTGATTGAAAAACTGGATTATCTCCAAGAACTGGGGGTGAATGGGTTGTATTTTTGTCCAGTATTTACTGCTAATGCGAATCACAAATATGACACTGTTGATTATTTTAATGTGGATCCACATTTTGGTGGTAATGAGGCATTTCGGGCTTTGGTCAAAGAAGCACATCGCCGCAAGATGAAAGTGATGTTAGATGCAGTGTTTAACCATGTTGGTGATCAACACCCATTTTGGTTAGATGTGGTTAAAAATGGAGCTCAGTCGCGTTACGCAGATTGGTTTTGGATTAACCGCTTCCCCGTCTATCCAGATATACCGAAAGAAGAGTGGGATTTTTGGGATTTCAACTACGAAACGTTTGGTAATGTAATCGAAATGCCCAAATTGAATACCGAAAACGAACAATGTCGCCAGTATCTGTTGAGTGTGGCACAGCATTGGGTTGAAGAATTTGACATTGATGGTTGGCGTTTAGACGTTGCAAACGAAGTCGATCATGAGTTTTGGCGGGATTTTCGTCGTACGGTGAAAAGCATAAAACCTGATTGCTACATTTTGGGTGAGATTTGGCATGAGGGTATGCCTTGGTTACGTGGCGATCAATACGATTCTTTAATGAATTACCCACTGACTCAGGCCACTACGGATTATTTTGCACTGCAGGCTTATGATAAAGAAACTTTCATGCATGCAGTGACTCGTTCATATCTTGCGTATCCTAAAAACGTCAACGAAGTGATGTTTAATTTACTAGAAAGCCATGATACGACTCGTTTACTTAGCTTATGTGCCAATGATAAGCATAAAGCTAAGCTAGCCTATTTATTCATGTTCACGCAGGTTGGTTCACCTTGTATTTACTATGGTGGAGAAATAGGGATGGATGGGTGTAAAGGTATGGGTAGAGAAGACAATCGGAAGTGTATGATTTGGGATGAATCTGAACAAGATCTCGATTTCAAAGCCTTTATTCAGTGGCTTATTGAATTGCGTAAAAATCATCCACACTGGAATGAACCTTCACTTAATTGGCATACCGTCGAGCATCCTTCCGTGTTGGCCTATTCCCGAGGTGAGCAAACGTTTTTTATTAATAACAGTGATAGTGCTATTTCGTTTATGTGGCAAGAGCAGCTTATGCATTTAACCGCTTTCGGTTTTAACATCTTGGGCTTATGCACCGCTTAGGCTTGGTGGCGATAAGCTTAGTTCACCCTGAATCTCAATAGATTCGTCTACATTCACTGCGTAAGGAGTGATAATCTCTATACCTATCCAATTTGAGGTTTTTCGTTGGGTTTGCTCGTGATCTTTTTTCACTTGTTAGCTATCGGCAGCCTCAAATGGTGTAGGTACATTTAGGAATTCAACTGTGAATAAAAAGCGAGGAGAACCTGTGACTGAACTGGTAACGAAATTGATGGGGTTTGGATTTACTAAGACAGACGCATTGG
>NZ_NDIO01000239.1:0-6529 GCF_002241085.1 Vibrio sp. V03_P4A6T147 | reverse complement strand
GGATAAGGTAGCCTCTACGCAGTAGCAGTAAAAATAAAATAATGGAGATGATAAACAGAATAAAGGCGATCTTTTTGAACTTATTATACTCTTCTTGAGTTTTGAGCAGCGCTTTTTCTTGCCCGACCAGATGTAAGGTTTGTTCTACAAACTCTTTTTGCTGACGAAAAGCATCTTCACTGATTTGGTTGAGTTTTTCTTGGCGTATTTGCGATAGTGCATTGCTGCGTTTTATGTTCTCTAAGGCCTGTGCGTACTGACCGTTTTGCTCATAACCCAAGGCCAGTAACCGATAGGCATGCTCTTCAATCTCTTCATCTTGCATCGTTTTAGCAACGCTTAAGGCGTGTTGAGCGTTGCTGATGACCACATCGGCTTGTTTTTGGTGAAAGGCCAATCCTGAATGCAGTAAGTAAGCCTGTGCCTTTAAACGAGGATAATCTTTCAGCTCAAGCAAGTCTTCAGCGCGAGTGAGATACTGGTCAGTTAATGGGTAGTTATAGAGACTAAGGTAGGTCGCCGCCAAACTAATACGCACTTCAATGACTTTTTCCAGATCATTGCGGCTCGTTTCGTGATCGATCACGTTGAAGTAGTGAACGAGCGCTAGATTGTATTTACCTTGCTGGTAATAGACATCGCCCATACGTTGCAATACATCAGCCAAGGCTGGCGACTTGTTATAGCCGTCATAAAAATCGGCGGCTTGAGACAAATGCTCTAAAGCCTTATCGAGCACTTTTCTTTCAAAAAAAAGCTGAGCCAGTAAGGTATTAGTTTTAGCGAGTAGGGCGCTTGAGTTGTTTTCAATCGCGCCCCAATAGGCAACTAGCAACTCAGATAAAGCGCGATTGTAAAAGCCATGAGTGAGAAAATGTTGACCAATAACAATCTGATATTCAATCACGGTTTTCGGTGAGGAGATCGAATCAATGTAAGGTTTTAGGTCAGCAAAAAGCTTATTGGCCAGTTCGATATCATTGGCTTTTGAGGCAATTTCTGCTTTGAGCAGGGTAATTTTATAATCGAGACCTTTTGCCAATTGATCCGCATTTTTGATGGCATCATATTGAATGCTGATCGCGCGTAGCGCCTGCCGAGCGGCGCTTGCATCATTATTATTGAGCCAAATTAGACGAGTTTTGAGTATTTGTACATCCGTGGCTAAATAAGGCAATTGATAGTGTTGCGTGAGCTCTTCAGCAAGTTTTAACGCGGCCAGTGCGGCATCCATATTGTGCAACTGGAACTCTGCTTTAGCTAAAATCTTTAACGCATCAACGCTGCTGCCCGGAGTTCGAATCCGACTGTCGCTTTCATCGCGCGCCATCACTGATGATGATTTTTCTGATTTTTCGGCCAACTTGCGCTGAGTCAGATACTCAGTGGCTAGGGTTCTGGCTTGATTCGGTGAGATATCAATCAACCCATTGGCTTCATTTAACATTGGCGACGAGTAGATAGTGGCTTGTGAAGCCAGTGAAAACAGAGCCAGAGTTAAACTGAGCAAAAGTGTCCAGCGCACGTTGATCATCCTAATGCTAATCCTTATTGACGGGCCATACGTTGGTTATGTGTTGGCCGTTCTTGTTCGGTTGAGCGAAATGGGTTGATATCCAAACCGCCGCGGCGAGTGTATCGAGCGTATACCGTTAACTGTGTCGGTTGGCAGTATTGCATAATGTCGGTGAAGATGCGCTCTACACACTGTTCGTGGAACTCATTATGTTCACGAAATGAGACGAGATAACGTAACAGTGCTTCTCGATCAATTTGTTGACCTTGATAATGAATTTCGACGCTGCCCCAGTCGGGTTGATTGGTGATTAAACAGTTCGATTTCAGTAAATGGCTGTGCAGTGTTTCATTGACTTGCTCACCACGCGCGGCACTTTTCAGTAAGCTGGCATCAAATTGGTAACTTTCAATCTCAATATCTTGTCCATCAATGCATTCACCCTGCATAGTTACAATCGCTTGGCCAGTGTAATCGGTCACCGGGTTGAGAGTGACACTGACTGGCGCGCCGGAACAGGCCGATAAATCGTTGGTTAAGCGCTGCGTTACTTCATCCCAACTGGCTACTTTGCTTTGGTTATAGCTATTGAGGTAGAGCTTAAAGGATTTAGATTCAATCAAACTAGCACTTGTCGCAGGGATAGAAACCTCACCAATTGCCACTTGTGGTAACCCTTTTTCATTGAGCCAAGAGAGCTCGTACAAAGTCCAAATGTCACAGCCTTTAAACGGTAAGCTATCCCCCAAATGCAGATCATCACGGTTTAAGCTACGAGGAACAGGTTGCAGTAAGCTTGGATCGTACTGTTTGGCGTAGTCGGTTTTTTTGCCAAGGGTTAACCCTACCAGCGCTTTGGCATCGGAATATTTGCTCATATTTTCACGTCAATTCGATTAGAATAAGCAGAATTTTACGCAATCCTAGGGTTGCTGTCATCACACAAGGCAGCGACTCATCAATTTTGGAGCACTTCATGGCACAAACTGCCGAGCAAGCCTTACTTTCATTTACTCAACGTTATCTTGACGCTTACCAAACAAAGCATGGCGAGTCTCCTCGTAATGATGAGTTGGCTGAGTTGGATTCCCCTTGCGCAGTGATGAACGACCAAGACAGTGTGCTGTGGAAGCCCGTCGTCAGATCGGTTGCAGCTGATTTTTCTAACGTAGAAGTAGCGATTGAATTGACTCTACATTCTGATATTAAAGCCTTTTATGGCGTACAGTTTTGTGCGGACATGCCAGCTAAATGGCAAGGCAACGAGCTCGCTCTATTGCAAGTGTGGAGTGAGGATGATTTTGTTCGTTTGCAGGAAAATATCCTCGGTCATTTGGTGACTCAGCGCCGACTAAAACTCAAACCAACCGTGTTTATTGGTGCAACCGATGCGGAGATGGATGTAATTTCGATCTGTAACCTTTCTGGACATGTGATTTTAGAACGTTTAGGTACCGATAAACGCGACGTGCTGGCCGAAAGTGTGGCCGAGTTTTTCGCTAATTTAGAACCTGTGGTGTAACGATGTACGTGGTTGAATTGCAGTTTGAGTGTTTTGATAACACGACTATCTCGGCGGTAGACAAAGCGATTAATGGCCTAATGGATGCTTTACGCTATAACGGTCAAGTGCTTGGGCGTGAATTCCCCATCGTGATGGGAGAGGGCGAGTTCTTTGTGCGGGTGGTTTGCCCAGAGCAAGAAAGCTTACACCCTAAGTATCATTCTGATTTTGTTAGGGTGTGCCTGAGTCGCTTGACGGAGGCTAGTTTGCTGGCTCCGAAAGCCCGTTTGTTGGGGCGCGATCTTAATTCTGAGCAAGCCGCTGATGATGTTTTGCCTAGCTGGCAGATACTTTACACCACTTATGTACACACTTGTTCTCCGCTGCGCAGTGGTGACACATTGCTGCCGATCCCTTTATATCGTAATTCTGCGACCTTAAATGGTGATCATAAAGCAGTGATCAAATGGCAAACAGAGTGGCAGGCGTGTGATGAACTTCAGATGGCGGGTGGTTGCCGAGCAGAACACGCTGCACTGCACGAGATTTGCGATGTGGACAGTGTGCTGTTTATTCGAGGATGGGATTTACGAGGACGAATTGAGTTTTTGACTCACATCCCTACTTATTACTATCAGTATCGAGTTGGCGGCCAGAGCCTAGCGGACGAACAAGCCAGAAAATGCCCGAAATGTGGGGGAGAGTGGCTACTCGATGAACCGCTGCACGACATTTTCCATTTTAAGTGCGACCCGTGCCGTATTGTGTCCAATATGTCTTGGGATCATATTAAGTAAACAGATGCGTGTTGTTGATACGAAAAAGCCGATACATCGCGTATCGGCTTTTCTATTTTTATAGGCTTTTTGCACAGGTAATAGGTTTATTAATTACCAGCCTTTTACTGCGCCACCGTCAAAAATTTTCGAAGCGGCTTGGTACACTTCTTCTGTTTGGTAGGCTTTAACAAAGTTAGTCACGTTTTCAGCATTCAGATTTTCTGCACGAGAAACAATGATATTGACATAAGGTGACTCTTTATCTTCAACGAACACACCATCTTTTTCAGGCGTTAGATTGATTGAGCTGGCGTAGGTCGTGTTGATGATCGAGAGTGTAACGTCGTCAAGTGAACGAGGCAGTTGCGCGGCATCTAACTCAACAATAGTGATGTTTTTTGGGTTGGCGACCACATCACGTACCGTTGCCAGTAGGCCTGCTCCGTCACGTAGAGTAATAAGGCCTTGCTGTTCTAGCAGCAGTAAAGAGCGACCAAGGTTGGTTGGATCGTTAGGTACCGCAATACGAGAGCCATCTTGAATCTCATCAACCGATTTCACTTGTTTTGAATAGCCAGCAATCGGGTAAACAAAGGTGTTACCTGCAATCGCTAATTTGTAACCGCGGTCAGCGATCTGTTGATCAAGGTATGGCTTGTGTTGGAATGCATTGATATCAATCGAACCATCATCCAGTGCCGCATTAGGGGTAACATAGTCGGTAAACGTCACGAGTTCTACATCTAGGTTGTATTTTTCTTTTGCAATTTTTGCTGCAACTTCAGCAACTTGTGCTTCAGCACCGGCAATGACACCCACTTTGACTTTATTGTTGTCGACCGCTTTTTCACCACAGCCTGCCAGCACGAGTGCTGAAGCGCTAACGGCGAGGGTAAGTAGAGCTTTAAGGCTAAATTTCATGATTAACTCCTTGTTATAAAACGAATCTGTGTTTTAACTTTATTGTAATTTAACGGTGGTCGACACGGCGGACAAACTTATCGCCAATCGATTGAATAATTTGTACTAAGACAATCAACATCACCACGGTGACCGTCATGATGCCTAAGTCGTAGCGATGAAAGCCGTAACGAATAGCGACATCGCCCAAGCCACCGCCGCCAACGGTTCCGGCCATGGCAGAGTAACTTACTAGAGTGACCATAGTGATGGTGACTGAGTTGACAATCGTTGGTAGCGCTTCAGGAAGCAACACTTTACGAATAATTTGGATCGGCGTAGCCCCCATTGACTGCGCAGCTTCGACCAAACCAGTGGGCACTTCCAGCAATGCACTTTCAATTAAACGAGCGACAAATGGAATTGCGCCAATCGTCAGCGGCACAATGGCCGCCGTGGTGCCAATAAACGTACCGACAAGCAGTTTTGTCACCGGAATAATGGCCACCATGAGCACCAAAAATGGCACAGAGCGACCAATGTTGACGATGGCACCAAGAATGCGGTTCAGCTGAGTGTTTTCGAGAAGGCCGCCTTTTTTGGTGGTATGTAAAATAACTCCTAGTGGAATACCAACCACGAAACCGACGATGCCCGCGACAGCGACCATGTAGAGTGTTTGCCAGGTTGCCATCAGTAGAAGATCGCCATTCAGGTTTAACCAAGCGGTGATGGTGTTAAAGGACATAACCAAGTACCTCTACTTTTACGTTGTTTTCACGAAGAAATTCAAGAGCGGCCGTATCGTCCGACTCATTACCAAACAGTTCAGCGACCATCATGCCGAATTTAACGCCACCAGCGTAATCAAGGTCAGAACTTAATATACTGACATCAATATTAAATTTACGGGCAATTTGTGTCATCAAGGGAGCATCAACCGTTGCGCCTGTAAACTCTAATCGCACCAGCGGGTAGCTACCTTTTACGCGAGTGGCTTGCAGGCGAGCTTGGTAATCTTCCGGAATTGATAAATCGAGCGTTGAGCGAATAAATTGATGAGCCAAGGCGGTTTTAGGGTGAGCAAAAATCTCGCCAACTGTGCCTTTTTCAACCAGTTCACCGTCGCCAATAATGGCCACTTCGTGGCAAATACTTTTTACCACATCCATTTCGTGAGTAATTAGCAAAATGGTGATATTGAGTGTGCGGTTGATCTCTTTCAATAGCTCTAAAATCGATTGAGTTGTCGCAGGATCAAGCGCACTGGTGGCTTCGTCACACAGCAATACTTTGGGATCAGAGGCGAGTGCCCGCGCTATTGCAACACGTTGCTTTTGGCCACCACTTAGATTTGCAGGATAAGTTTCGCGCTTATCCGTCAGGCCGACCAGTTGCAACAGCTCTGACACTTTCTTTTCAATGCTATTTTTTTCGACACCAGCCAGTTCAAGTGGCAGAGCAACGTTGTCAAATACCGTACGTGATGAAAGCAAATTGAAGTGTTGAAAGATCATGCCAATGTTGCGACGAGCTTGGCTGAGTTCTGATTTGCTCAGTTGAGTTAAATCAACGCCATCAACCACAACCGAACCTGTTGTTGGAGCTTCTAGCATGTTGACACAGCGAATCAGCGTACTTTTCCCTGCACCTGACGAGCCAATTACACCAAAAATAGTGCCTTGCTTAATGTGAAGATTAATCTCTTTCAAAGCATGAATTTCCTTATTGCCTTGATAGAAAACTTTATTTACTTGATTAATTTGAATCATCGGAAAACCTGTGCAGGGATAACAGAATAAAATGTTGAACTCTCTCTCACTTGTTGGA
>NZ_NDIO01000027.1:0-6530 GCF_002241085.1 Vibrio sp. V03_P4A6T147 | reverse complement strand
GTATTGTTTTATGCAAATCGATAAACCAACATTTTTAGTTAGTGATCGTTTTGTAATCTTCAACGTATTTATTGACGGGCATGATGAAGAGTGATGAATGATGAAGAAATTGATGCTGTTTCCTTTAGCTTCAATCGTTTTACCAGAAGGGAAAATGAAGCTACGGATCTTTGAATCAAGGTATAAGAGGATGGTCACTCAATCCAGCCAGTCTGACTCTACATTTGGGATTTGTTTGATTGATAACAAAAAAGGCAATAAAGCAAATCAGTTATCTAAATTTGGGATGTTGGTTAAGATTGTTGATTTTGAAGCGCTCGACAATGGGATGTTAGGATTAACCGTGATGGGAATGGAGCGCTTTAAAATAGAGTCAGTAGTGAGCGAATTTGATGGCCTGCGAGTTGCTCAGGTCACGTCATTGCCCAGTTGGCCAGTAAGAGATTTAGAACCTCACGAATGGTATTTAAGCCACCAGCTGCAAGCGGTTTATCAACAATTTCCTCAGCTTGGCGAGCTCTATTCGCACTGTTTTTTTGATGATGCCAGTTGGGTGGCGCAGCGATGGCTAGAGCTGCTCCCTATCTCGATTCAACAATTTGATGATTTAATGAGGCAGGATGACGCGCACAGTGCGGTTGACTTTTTATTGCAGGTAATCGAAGTCTCACACTAACCTTGAAAGCGTGCAGTAAACTTAAACGAGAAGTCGCTCTGTAGTAGTGGCTCTGCATAAAAAAGAATACGACGAGTGATCGATGTATGTATTACTCATGTATAAAGGTTCATGGCTACTGTATGCCAATAACAACGGTTACTCCTAAAGGAAGAGCGCAGCATGAGCAGTGATTCTCAGCATAGTGTGTCGCTAAGCCCAAGCTACACCAAGCAAGACTGGGCTGAATGCATGGAACGTGTCAAGCAACGTGATAAGCAGGCGTTTGCCTTAGTGTTTCGTTATTTCTCTCCTCGCTTACAACAGTTTGCGTTTAAGCATGTAGGCAGTGAGCAAGTGGCGTTAGAAATGGTGCAAGAAACCATGACCACGGTGTGGCAGAAATCTCACCTATTCGATAACCGAAAAAGTTCGCTTTCGACGTGGGTTTACACGATTGCACGCAATTTGTGTTTTGATCTCCTGCGTAAGCAGCGCGGACGAGAGTTACATGTTTATGCCGATGATATTTGGCCAACTGACTACTGCCCACCTGATTTGGTTGAACATTATTGTCCTGAACATGACATGTTAAAAGAGCAAATATTAAAGTTTGTGGCGTTGTTGCCTGAAGCTCAGCAAGCCATCGTGAAGGCGGTGTATCTTGAAGAACTGCCCCAGCAGCAGGTTGCGGAGATGTTCAATATTCCTCTCGGTACTGTCAAATCGCGTTTACGACTAGCCGTTGAAAAACTTAGACATTCTATTCAAGCGGAGCAATTATGAGCAACCATCCAAGCAACGAAGTACTGCAGCAGTATGCCAATGGTTCAATTGATGCGGCGCATGGCATTATGATTGCCACTCACCTTGAACTCTGTACTCAGTGTCGTCAACAGGTTCAATACTTAGAAACTCGGGCCGCCGAAGCATTGTTGAGTCAATCGTTACCGCAACAAAGAATGGCCGCTTCTAATGATGATCATTTAAACCAGATGTTTGAAACGATCACAGCACTGGATACTCTACACCCATCGACCTTGCGTAAGCCTGAGACGATAGAAATTAAAGTCAATGATCGCGTTATTATGCTGCCTAGTACGCTGAGCCAACTGATTCGTTTCAAAGGCGAGTGGCGCAGCTATGGTGGTAAAGTTTTTAGTGCCCACCTAGATATTGCTGAAGACTCTCGCATGAACCTGATGTACATCAATCACAACGTGCAGATCCCTCAGCATACACACAAAGGGGTTGAGTCGACCTTGGTGCTCCATGGTGGCTTCAGTGATGAAGATGGGCATTATAAAGTGGGTGATTTCATTCAAAGAGATGCGAGTATTAAACACAGCCCTTTTACCAAAGTGGATGAAGATTGTTTATGCTTAACGGTGCTAACTGAGCCGATGCTGTTTACGCAAGGTGTTGCGAGAGTGTTTAACTTATTTGGTAAAGGTCTCTATCCGTAGTCTATAGCGGGCACATCAAATTAAAAAAGGTCGTATTGTACGACCTTTTTTTCATCTAACGCTTATCAATGCCTTGCTTGGCAATATCATCGATGTCTCTCTGCCGAGCTTTTTGCAGTAAATCAGCAAAATAATGGCGCAGTGAGTAGAGCATGATAAGGCTTGGTACTACCATCAGTGCAGTAATAATAAAGAACAGTGACCAATTATTGAGATAGTCGACCAGCTCTCCGCTAAAAGAGGCCAACGTGGTGCGGCCAAAGTTTCCTAGAGAGGCCAATAGCGCATATTGCGTTGCTGAAAATGCCTGCCCTGTTAACACAGTAAGAAACGAAACAAAGGCCACGGTGGAAAACGCAGTGGTAAAGTTATCGACAATTATGGTCGCCAAGAACAGATGCTCATTAGGGCCAACTTGAGCGATCCACGAAAACATCAAATTACTGGCAGACATCGCGATGCCACCAATCATCAAGCCGCGAACAATACCAAATCGCACGTTAAACATACTACCAATCAAAGTGAAGAACAGGGTTGCTCCCCAACCAATTAACTTCGAGTAGTGACCAATTTGTTCGTTGCTAAAGCCAATTTCTTTGTAAAATGGAATCGACATTCGGCCAAGAAAAGCTTCGCCAATCTTGAATAAAAAGACAAACAACAGCAGGGTTAGTGCTACTTGCGCGCCATTGCGTTTGAAGAAATCGAGAAATGGTTCGATTACGGTAACGGTGAACCACGCGACGACTTTCGAACCAACTACCTGATTGTGTCGCAGCTCCGCTTGATGCTGTAGCGCTTCGCGATGTGTTTTTGGTTCGCCCACCAAGAGCGTGAAAAGCATTAACAGCCCGACACAGAGTGCCATGCCATAATAAACGGCATTCCAACCGATACTATCGGCGTTTACAAAAGCGAGATAGCCCGGCAGAGAATATCCAGTCCACCACCCCATGATGGCCATGGCGGAGGCTTGTGGCAGCTTATTGGCTTGTGATTTGGGGAAAGTATCGATACGAAAAGCATCAATCGCGATATCTTGAGTGGCAGAAGCGATCGCAATGCCCAAGGCAAGCATTGAGGTAAACATCAAATTTTGGGCTGGATTGACACCCGCAATTAGCAGCGTACAGATCAAAATGATCGATTGGCACAAAAATACCCAACTGCGGCGTTGACCTAATAATGGCGTCAAAATGGGTAATTTGACGCGATCCACCAATGGGGCCCATAGAAAATTAATCGCGTAAACTGCGAAGACACTGCCAAAATAACCAATTGCAGCGGTGGTTAAGCCTGCATCTTTTAGCCATCCTGACATATTTGAACCAATCAAAACCCACGGGAAACCGCTCGAACACCCCATCATAAATACCCACAATAGGCGTTTATCAAGATAGCTACGGATAGTTTCCATCCAAGTGAGAGAGGAGGAGGTTGATGGCATACAGCGAATCCTTGTCAGTAAAGCAGCTTAGGTCGAAAGGCGACCCAATAAAATCAAACGCCGATAAATCGGCGTTGGTATGGTTATTGTTCTAGTGTGACATTCGTAATAACGATTGGTTCGATGGGGACGTCTTGCATTCGCCCTTTCGTGCTGGTCGGCTGTTGAGCCATTTTTTGCACAACATCAAACCCTTGCGTGACTTTACCAAAGACTGCATAACCCGGTGGGCGAGCGTTGTAGTTGAGAAAATCATTATCGACCAAGTTAATAAAGAATTGGCGAGTAGCCGAGTTAGGATCATTGGTACGGGCCATTGCGATCGTCGCGGTGTCATTGGTCAACCCATTGCTCGCTTCATTTTTGATGGGAGCGTAAGTGGTGAGTTGTTTTAAATCCGCATCAAATCCGCCGCCTTGTGCCATAAACCCTGGGATAACGCGGTGGAACTGGCTGCCAACATAACTGCCATCTTCAACATATTTTACGAAGTTTGCGACAGTCGTTGGCGCTTTCTCTGTATTAAGTTCAACAGTAAATGACCCTAAGTTCGTCTCAATTAGGACGTTGGGCGCCGAAAACGCAGTGCAACTGACGAGCGCTAATGTCGTAACGAGAGAACGTAACATTAAAAGCGCTCCTGTAAATAACCATTAAGTTCGCTGTCATTGGCAATTTCTTTAAGTATCAAGTTCATGACATCGTTGAGTACCATTTCAATCTCATCATTTGAAGCGCTGAGTGTACCGGAACGTTTTGCCGTTCCGTTGAACGTTTTCACCAATTTGCCTTTTGGTGTTTCCGCGGTGATTTCAAGCGTGACACTGCCATCCATTTCATTCGACATGACGCTGTGTTTTACCGTCACTAGTGCTTCTGCAATTTCAACGGTGACATTGTTTTCGCTGTTCACTGTTAAGCGATAGCCTTGAGAGCTAAATTGTTCTGCCAACGCATTCTCAACCGCAATGCGAACATTTTGTTTGGCATGAATTGGCTCAATATTAGAGCGGCCACTATCCACTAAAGCCACATATTGCGCCGATCGAACATCTTTGCTAACCAGAGTAAAGGCTTTATTGTTGACGACCGTATTTTTGCTGGTCGTTGCAGTAGGCATAAAGTTGATTTGCTGTTGCTGAGGTGCGGCACAAGCGGTGAGTAATGCGATTGAGGCTGCGAGAACCAGTTTTTTCATGGTCATTTCCTTTCTTATCCTTGCCTATTTAGTTGCTTGTAAGATAACAAATTTATGGTTGGTCGCGACAGTTTTTACCTGCCCTTGGCCAAATAATCTTGCTAGTTTTACATCGTAGCCGAGGTGGCGATTGCCGATCACTAATAATCGTCCCCCTTTTTTAAGAACATGCTTTGCATCACAGAACATCTGCCAAGCAATGTGATCCGTGATAGCTTGTTGTTGATGGAATGGTGGGTTGCACAATACTAAACAGCTACTCTCTTGTTGAAAACCATCTAAGCAGTTATTCGCAATGCATTGAATATTGCGATCTTCTCCTAAATTCTCCAGCAAATTTAGCTTTGCAGACTCGACGGCCATCAAGCTTTCATCAACGCAGGTCATGCGTACTTGAGGATTGAGTTGGCCCATCTTGATTGATAACACCCCGTTGCCGCATCCAAGGTCGATGATGTGCTGTAACTCAGGATCTTGTGGAAGATGCTGTAGAAAAAAGCGTGCGCCGAGATCCAATCCCTCACCTGAGTAGACATTCGGCAGATTTTTTAGACGGATGGATTCGCTTTCTACGGCCCATTCAGTTATGGGTTCCACCGTTTCAATCGGTGATACGTTCGGTGCTGAAAAAACGAGGCGGTGTTTTTTCCATGCAAGAGAAGTGCTTGTTGAACCTAAATACTTTTCAAATAAGTTTAAGGTTGATGTGTGGATCTCTTTCGCTTTGTTGACCGCTATCACAGGGCAATCTTGGGCAAGGGACTGACGGAGTTGGCTTAATTGCCAAACCAAGTGGCGATTGCTCTTGGGCAATTGAAAAAGCACCAGATCGACCGATTCAGGGATGGCATCCATTGTTGAGAGCAATTGCACGTTGCGGCACTGATTGCGCTGAAGATTGTTTAACGTACCTTGTTGCGAAATAAAAGAGTCGCTCATCATGGTGACGTGATGCTTATCTGCAAACCAACACGATAGAGCGCCAAAGTGATCGTTTAAAATAAGGATGCGTTTGCCTATTGCTAAATTCAACGCTTCAATATGATTAATCATATATTCATCGCCCGCATACCAAGCTTGTACTGTTTCGTTTGCAAGATGCGGGAAACTGCGCAACCTCAACGTTCGATCATGCAGTGCCAACTCTGTTTTCATAATTTTTTATAGGTCGTAGTGAGAATTACGGATGCATTGTCTCAAATGGCGTAGAAACAAGGAACCAAAACCTTTCGCTATTCTATAAGGCTAGTTAAACTTAAATCTCTTTACACTCGTATATGTTCTCATGCTCTTATTTGAGGAAGAAAGGCAACGGTATGATCCAACCCATAATCGAACAAAAATTGCATCAAGCATTTCACCCTGATTATTTGAAAGTCGAAAATGAAAGCTATATGCACAATGTGCCTTCAGGATCGGAAAGCCATTTTAAAGTCATTGTGGTGAGTGACAGTTTTGAAGGAATGCGTTTGATTGGCCGTCACCGACAGGTTAACCAAGTGTTGGCAGAAGAGTTAGCGAACCACATTCATGCACTCTCGATTCATACCTACACACAACAAGAGTGGCAGGCGCAAATTAGTGGCGTACCTGATAGTCCTATGTGTATGGGCGGTGGAAAATAACTCGTTCAGAACCGTCTGAATATGCCGTTCTCTTGTTCTGTTTTTGAGCGGAATGTTAACAGTATTTAAACAAATTGACGAGATGAACAAGTTGAGAGAAATTGTTTTAGGTAGTGAATAAAAATAAATACTCATAAGG
>NZ_NDIO01000039.1:21241-22403 GCF_002241085.1 Vibrio sp. V03_P4A6T147 | reverse complement strand
ATTTTCGACTGTGAAGGTACTTTAGTTGATAGTGAGCGTTTGTGCTGCGAAGCGCTAGTCAATGTATTGAACCAACTAGGAGCCCACCTTACTTTTGCACAAGTGAGTAACCATTTTGAAGGTGGGAAGATTGCGGACATACTGTTTCAGGCACTTGAACATACCAACATTAACGCCGATCTTGATCTTTTAGAGAACCTTTATCGGGATAAAGTTAATGAGCTCTTCCAGCAATATCTTTCACCCATGGATGGTGCGATAGAACTACTTGAGTATTTACGCCAGCAGGGTATTGAATACTGTGTCACCTCTAATGCACCTAAAGAAAAAATATCATCAATTTTACAACGGAGCGGTTTGCTCCCTTTGTTTGAAGGACGCATTTTTTCAGCCTTTGATGCGAATAGTTGGAAGCCTGAACCTGATTTGATTCGTTATTGTGCGATGAATATGGGATTTCTTTTGCAAGAATGTATTTATGTGGATGATTCAGCAAAAGGGGTTGAAGCGGGTATCAATGCAGAGGTACCAACCGTTCAGCTAGCACCTCTTAACCCACAGGGTTTTTCTCAAGCGCCTAATGTCGTTGTTATCGACACATTACTTGAGCTTAAACCATGGCTCAATGCACATTGTTGGCCAAGCAATGAATGTGTTTATGACTGATTAGCGCTGTGTGTACACCAATCATTTGCTGGACGCTTTGTAAGTGGTCGGTTTTAAAACCACATTGTGCGCAGATAAACTTTTCATTGTTTGTGGAAATAAAGTATTCGTCATGTTGACAAAGTGGACAGCAGTCTATTTTTTCAAGTGTTTTATTTATATTTTTCATAATCAATTCTCAGCAGCAAAAAGGGAGAGTCATGTTCTCCGTACTCACAGAATAAACACTAATCAAAACTTGCTCTCGGTAATATTTACCTTAGTTCCAAAAATTAGAGGCATTTCATACTTCACTGTAAGGAATGTTTGATTTTGGCCTAAACCATAATAGGCAAAGTGCCGTCATTGCCCCAAGGGTATCGCATAACATGTCTTTTTGTGCGTCCCAAATGTCGCCTTGTGAACCCAGAAAAGCGATTCCCTCATCACCACCCGCGATTGAGGCATACCACCATTCAATAATTTCGTAACCTGCTGCGATACTCATGATAGAGAA
>NZ_NDIO01000039.1:0-21196 GCF_002241085.1 Vibrio sp. V03_P4A6T147 | reverse complement strand
TAGCGGTTTACAGAGCTGCTTTCTAATTAAATATTCAGCGATAGGGTAGGCATAAAGGCCAATTGAGAAATGAGCGACGCGATCAAAATTATTACGAGATGATCCGATCAGTTCGTTGAACCAAGCAAACGGAACATCTGCAAATGTATATTTAGCCCCAATGGTATGCAAACTAAGCCACACAAACATCAGAATATAAGCCGTTGAGCTAAAGCGTAGTTTTGTTGAAGCCCAATAGACGAGTGCTAAGATCCCTAGCGCAGGGATGATTTCTGCTAACCAGACAGCACGAGAAACTGGCGCGATCGCTGAAAATAGAAAGAGTACACCGTAAATCGCTGTCAAAAATAAAAGCGTGCGTGAGAAGTTGAGAGACATGGTTTTTCCTATCACAAAATACCGATGGATAGTGCCACTATTTTGCACGATGTTCAATTTTGTTGAATTCTGTATCTTATAGACGTAGAAATTTGTGTTTGAGATGTGCGTATCTACCTTCGTTTTGTGATTGATTTTCGCATTGTCTTGGCAAAGAGATCCGTAAAGTGGAGAAGATCATGCAACAACTCGATCTTTCTCTTTTTATGTATTGATAGATAGTGCGTGTGATAAACGGACTCTAGTTCAAAAAGCCAAGATAATATGCGGTAAGAAACTCGACAAAAAAGCGATATTGGATTTGAATGAAGAGAGAACCTTAATGTGAACGTCGAGACTATGTCCCAAAGTAGGCCCGAAAGTATGTCTGAAAGCTTAGAACTTACCGCTCAGTTTCAATCTTACATGGAAAATCCGCTGCTTTGGCCAATGTTGGAGGTGTTGCGTAAACAGCCTTCCGGTTGGAAAGTCCATACGTTAGCGGCACATTTAAGTGAACAGGGATTCATGCCTGTACTTGATAGCGCACCTGAAAAAGACCTCTTTAAGCGTAATTTTTTGATCATGAACGCGCTCTATCAGCTTCAAGAGACGCTTTACCCTGAAAAGTGGTTACAAGTATCAGCAATGGACATTGTACTAATGCCTGCGCATCGTGCCGTTAGTTGCGAAATCGACCCAGATGAACCATTGCGTGATTATTACACTCAGTGGAAAAATTATGAGGCTGATGAAGGAGAAGTGCGCCGCTTGTTGAACGAATTCTGGACTCGTTACCGTAAAGCAATGGGTGGAACGAGTAACCTTAATATGAATCGTCTTCAAGCATTGAGGTTGTTTAAATTACCAGCGGAAGCGACGCAAATTGAAATCCGAAAAACATGGCGCAAGTTGGCACTAAAGTGGCATCCAGATAGAGACAATGGCAATGCTGAAACATTTAGAGTGTTGTGTGAAGCATGGAATATTTTGCGGCAAAATAGTTAAAGTCCAAACCTTAAACTCTAGACAAGATGTTCGCCGAATAAGGTCAACTGGCACTGTAAGGCATACCTAAGCTAACTACCTGTAATGTACTAAAGCAATAAGGTACTGAGGTAAAAAAGAAGCGATCTCTCACTTCTTTTTGCTTTTGTTGTTGGGGAGTTAATCTTTACTGGTGGTTTTTAAATTGCGACTTGCGCATACGGTTCAACGCCGCCATCACATCAATGACACGTGGTTTCGCCAAGTCACCGTGGTTTGGCATATTTTGGTGCCATGTTCCTGCTAATAAAGCCATCATCTCTTTGCTTGGTTGCGCTGACCACCCCGGAGTCTGCGCAAACTGGAACCAAGTCCAGCCAATCGCATTGACTTCAGAAGGTGACTCCAATTGTTCTAACGCATTTAAATCGGTAAATTCTTTGCCAAAGCGAAGCGAATCAACGCCTTTGGCAGAGACTCGGAATTTACCATCAACCAGTAATTTTTGCAGCGCAGTGCGATTCACAGCGCGTTCTGGGAAAATAGCCAGTGGCGTTTCACACTCGTTGTGACGAGCAGTTGGATGCTGTTTGATGACTTCTTTAGCTTTGTTAGTCACATCAACGGCGTGGTAGTCATGCATCTGGATGACAGTATCGGCGACATCTAAGTAATCACCGGATCCCCCCATGACGATCAGTGTTGAGATATCCAAATCATCGCGAAGTTGCCCGATACGATCAACCAATGGTGTAATGGGCTCATCACCTTTACTAACCAGCGCTTGCATACGCTCATCACGGATCATGAAGTTGGTGGCGGAAGTATCTTCATCAATCAGTAATGTACTAGCGCCAGATTCAATGGATTCTTGTAACCACGCTGCTTGCGATGTTGAACCGGACGCATCTTGAGTGCTGAAATCGGAGGTTTCTTTACCCATAGGTAGGTGATTGATGTAGTTGGACAAATTTAAATTATGTACGCAACGGCCATCTTCAGCGCGAATTTTCATGGCTTGATGATCCGTAACAATTCGCTCACGGCCATCGCCGGGAATATGGTTGTAAATTGAACGCTCAATCGCCGTTAACAAAGTCGATTTACCGTGAAAACCACCGCCGACGATAAGGGTTATACCTTTGGGGATGCCGAGTCCTTTAATTTTTCCTTGGTTTGGTGTCTCAAGCTCAACTTCTAGCGATGTGGGGGCTTGGAAAGTAACGGCGTCTTTCATCGGCAGATCACAGTTACCTGCCAAGCGAGGTAATACGCTGCCATTAGCCACAAAAGCAACCAGATTGTGCTGTACCAGTTGTGCACGCATTGCTTCTTGATCTTCGATCACAGCGCAATGCTCAAGTAGGGCATCTTTATCCAGTTCACGTTCAATTGTGGCCCGGCGAATGAATTTTGGCAGGTAGAAGGTGATGATGTTGAGCGCTTTCTTGGCCAGAATGTCACGACCTTCAGCGGGTAAATTGATGCGAAAACGAAGCTCAATACCATGCTCCGTAAAGAGAACAGCGGTACTATCAAGCACCGTTTGGCCCGTCAATGCGATGGCAATATGGTTCTCTTGCTTAGCAAACTCCGCAAAACTACGAGCGATAAAATCTCTTGCAGCCATTTGATAAGCCGGTGATTTCTCTTTTAACCATTCCAGACCGGTCAGAGACCATGCTCGAGTAGCGCGAAAGCGAGATGCAGAAGCGTAAGGGTCCGCTTGGATATGATCGATATGCAAGGTGAAATCACCAAATTCGTATTGACCTTTGATCTGCTGATAGGCGCGGTAGTTCTGTTTTTCTAGCTTTTTGAGAATTGATGTTAATAAATCCATCTCGATATCGCTCGTTTGGAAAGGAAAGGCGGCGATTATAGGAACCGCCACACTGAGAGTAAAGACATGATAAGGGATTCCTTTATCCTACAAAACCTTTGTCTCGGCAGGGTGTGCATAATTTTGGTTCAGTAGCCCAGCCTCAAACTCGTCACAAGGCATTGGTTTACCATAGAAATAGCCTTGGCCAAACTCACACCCTTCACTGATGATAAAGTCTTCTTGGCTTTGATTTTCAATCCCTTCGAGGATCACTTTCAGCTTTAATTTTTTGGCAACGTGAATGATTGAGCGAACAATTTCTTTATCTTCCTCACTTTGATCCAATTGATGTACAAAGCTTTTATCTATTTTTATGCAATCGAAGGGAAATTTTTTCAAATAGCTGAAAGAGGCGTAGCCCGTGCCGAAATCATCAAGTGACAACGTCACACCTAGTTGGTGTAGAATTCGCAGTGTGTTGCGAGCCACCACTTCATCCGCAATCAAACAGCTTTCTGTTACTTCCAACTCTAAGTACCGAGCTGGAAGTTGGTAGGTGTTCAGTAGCTCACGAACTTGGTCTGCGAATTGGGCATTCTTCAATTGGACGGCTGAAACGTTAATGGCCATTTTGAAATTATCGACCTGTTTTGCCCATTGGCTCGTTTTTTCGATGGCCGATCGCAGGACAAAGTTACCCACTTCAAAAATCAGTCCATTTTGTTCGGCCATGTGAATTAAGGTTTCATTGGATATATCGCCCAATACGGGGTGCCGCCAACGTAGTAGCGCTTCTGCCCCCGTCCAGCGATGAGTGGTTGGAGAGACCTTAGGTTGAAAATAGAGCATGAGCTCATCGTTGCGCACTGCTCGTAATAAGTAGCTTTCTAATTGGTTGATTTGCCGGAGTGAGTCACTGAATACTTGCGAGTGATAGCAAAATTTATGACCGGAATCTTTGCAAGAGACCATGGCAGCAGAAGCTTGTTTGAGCAGTTCTATAGCATTGTCAGTGTCTAAACTCGTTGCAATACCAATATAGGAATGAAGATGAACATTATGGTCATCGAGCTTAAATTCAGAATGCCCGATTTCGACCAATTTATGGCACAACTTTTCTAGGTGACGCGCTAATAGTTTTGTTTTGACGATCAAGACTAAATCTGTCGACGTGGGTCGAGCGGTCAATATTTCAATTTTATCGCAGCGGCCTAGTCGCTCACGATATCGAGCGATGACTTGATCCCATGCTCGGTAGCCAAAGTGAGATTGAATATGACGAGCATTAGTGAAACCAATATGAATGGCGGCAACTTCGGTGTGCTGTTTTGTTGCTTGTAAAAGGCTATTTTTGAGTTCCAGTTCAAGTGCGTTGCGATTTAAAAAACCTGTGCTGATGTCATGCCACTTTTGATATTGAATCTGTTGTTCTGCGGCGCGGCGTTTATCGATCTCTTGCGTGAGCGAGTAGTTGAGATCAGCAAGATCTTGTGTTCGGTTATCGACGCGAAGCTGAAGCTCATCATTGAGCTGCTGAAGTCTTACTTGTTGGTATAAGGTGGTGAGCTGGGATTCAATGGTATCGCGAAAACTCTCCAGTAACTGCCGATAGGTGGGGCCAAAATGGTTCTCCTTGCTATCGAGTACGCAAATGGTGCCAAATATATCACCATTCGGCCACTTTAATGGGATGCCACAATAGGCAATCATGCCCAGTGGTGCATCTGGATTATGCATCCATTTTGTATCGGCTAAAGCATTCGGGACCAATAGTTCCTGCTGTGTTTGCATCACAGTTTCACAGTACAGACCTTGTCCTAAGGGTTCTTTATGTCCGGTTTGATAGGGGTTGTCGACGTTGGTATTTTTACAGAATATTTCGAGTTTTTGCTGGCTAGCACGCATGATTAATGCGCTCGGGACGTTTAAAATTTCAGCGAGTAAATTCACAATGCGCTGCCATCCATCCATCATTGAAGAGGGGATGAGCATCTCATGTGTCTTTATTTTCGACATATTATCAAATTCCTTTGGACGACAAAGCTTAAAAAAGCCGAGCATTCATTGCTCTAGACTGACGATGACAAGATCCGCTCCTATGACCATAGTATGGTATTAAGAATAAGAACGCGCCGCCAATGTAACAAAAAAAAGCCCCAATAAAATATTGGGGCATTGAGATAGTTAGCTGTGTCTCGTAAATGATACGGAAGGAGTTAATCGGCTTGCTTGATATAATGGTCGATATTAATTTCTTGAGCATAATCAACACAATCAAAGTCGAAGCCATTGAGCTGCATGAATTCTTGCTTAAAGCCCTTGTAGTCACCTAGTTGCTTAAAGTTGTGCTGATCCATTTTCTCCAGTAAATCGGCCACTTTTTGCTGAGTATCTGGGTTGAGCTCCCAGTCGTCCATACGGATCAGTCGTTCGCCATCAACGGGTACTTTGCCTTTGCTAGAGAGTTTTTCGCTAAACAGACGCTGCATTTGCTCGATACATCCTTCGTGCGTCTCTTTTTCTTTCATCACCTTATACAATGCGACAATGTAAGGGCTTAAATTGGGAATGAACACGCTCGCCTTCGTGACCAAAGCTTTGCAAACAGTTGCGTAAGCCCCGCCGCCATAGTTAGACAATTTTAGGTTGAGAGAGTGGCTGGTTTGGTGCAAATCAATTTTGGCGCGTCCCAGTGTACCGTCAAGATAAATGGGGTGAGTAATCTGAGGGCCGATGTATGAAAAAGCAATGGTTTTACACCCTTGTGCAATCGATTCAGTGTTGATCAGCGTATCTATCCAGTTTTCCCAATCCTCGCCACCCATCACTTTCAGTGTACTTTCGATCTCTTCGTCATTTGCAGGAGCAATGGTGGTTTCTACCCACGTATCGTTTTCTAGTAATATCGTCGCACCAGAAACGGCCTCACCAATCGGTTTGATGGCGGAGCGCCAATACTGATCTGAATTGGGTTTTGGTCTCATGCCGCTGGCGATACTGTAAATGACTAAATCGACTTCCCCTTCAAAATAGGTCTCTATCGCTTCAATCACTTGCTCGCGTACTGATGATGAAAAAACATCCCCATCGATATTGACGGCGACTCGACCCGCTTGCTCGGCCTGTTGTTTAAAAAAGAGATTGTTGTACCAACCAGCACTACCAACCCCTTTTTCTGATGGCGTTTTTTCAAAGGAAACGCCAATCGTATCGGCTTCTGAACCACCAAAGGTTAGGGCAATGCGGGCGGCGAGCCCAAAGCCTGACGATGCGCCTAAAATGAGAACTCGTTTTGGCCCGTGAGTGATCGGTCTGCAAGATTTTACGTAATTAATCTGTTGTAACACAGCTTGTTCGCATCCGAGTGGATGAGCAGAGCGAGCGACCACACCTTTGATCACAGGTTCAATGTGCATAGTTTGTACCTTTGCGGTTAGGGGAATGGTCTAAAAAATATCGTAAAACTAGGTAAAGTTCATTGAGCTGAGGCATTAAAATCAGAGATGCTCTGCTAAATGTTGCGCAACAAAATTGGCGATCCACGGCTGAGCGTCGACCGTCGGATGTAAGCCATCAGCCATCATCCACTCTGGTTTAATGATCACTTGCTCTAAGAAAAAGGGCAGTAACGGCACAGTGTGTTGGAGGCTAAGCTCAGAATAGAGGCTATAAAAGGCATCGCTGTAGCGTTTGCCATAGTTTGGTGGAATGCGAATCTGCATCAAAAGAGGGGTTGAGCCTGCTTTTTTTATTTGGCCAATGATGGCGGTTAAATTGCTGCTGATCAATTGAGATGGAAAGCCACGCAATCCGTCGTTCGCACCAAGCTCAATAAGCACCGCATCAGGGGTATGTAGGGTGAGTAGTGACGGTAAGCGGGCTAGGCCATTGCCCGTTGTATCGCCAGAAATACTGGCATTAATGACATCAATGTCTGATTTACCTTCAGCTTGCAACGCATTAGGTAGCAAGCTAGGCCAAGCGTTTTCAATCGGCATTTGGTAACCAGCGCTTAAACTATCACCCAATATCAAGAGTGTGGTACTACTAGCGCTAGCCGAGAATAATAAAATACAAATCAAGGAAAGAAGTCGAGTCATGCAAACATCCGTTATTAGAGCACATTCATTATCTAAAACAGTCTCTACCAATCAAGAGCATTTAACAATCCTAAAAGAGGTAAACCTAGAGATCAAAAGTGGTGAAAGCGTGGCGATAGTCGGAACGTCTGGTGCGGGGAAATCAACCCTGATGACGCTGTTGGCTGGGCTTGATACGCCGACACGCGGAGAAGTAGAGCTATTGGGCCAGCCATTATCTCAACTGGACGATGAAGGACGCGCGGCGATCCGCAGTCAATCGGTTGGCTTTGTGTTTCAAAGCTTTTTGCTGATCCCAAGCTTGTCTGCGTTAGAGAACGTGACGCTACCTTGTTTGTTAAAAGGTGAAAAAGAGGATGTAGATCGTGCTAAATCCTTGTTGACGGCCGTTGGTTTATCGCATCGAATGCATCACTCTCCTGCACAACTTTCAGGGGGCGAGCAGCAACGAGTCGCGCTAGCAAGAGCCTTTATGATCAATCCGAAAGTGCTGTTTGCCGATGAGCCTACTGGCAACCTTGATCAAGAAACCGCGGCAAAAGTGGTTTCATTATTGTTTGAATTAAATAAGCAGCACGGAACGACCTTAGTGCTGGTTACCCATGATCCCGCTCTTGCGGCTCAATGTGATCGTATTTTCCACATGCAAGCTGGTATGTTGGAGGAGCGGTAATGAGCGAGATGTCGAGCCGTTCACTCAATAAACGATTAATTCGCTGGAGCTTAGGTGAAATCCGCCACGGACAGTTGTGGCCTATTTCAGTGGCGCTAACCTTGATCATTGCTTGTATTTTTGCGCTGACTGCCTTAGCTGAGCGTATGGAGCAAGTGATTGTTAAACAAGGTAAAGACGCACTCACTGCCGATAGTGTGTTTGTTTCCGCAAACCCACCCCCAGCGTCATTGCTCGATCAGATCGAGCGCTTGCAACTGCCGTCTTCACAACTTACGCGTTACGCGACAATGGCATTCAGTGAGCGCGGTATGCAGTTAGTCACTGTCAAAGCAGTGGATAGTGCTTATCCGCTACGCGGTGAAATGCGTCTTTCTGATGATGTGACGACATTTCAGCACCTTGCGCCGAATCAACTGTGGTTAGATGAACGAGTGTTTGCGCAATTAGACGTTCAAATTGGTGATCAGGTCACACTGGGCGATGCTGACTTTACGGTCTCGGGACGCATCCTTGAGGAGCCGGGACTCAGCTTTAATCCGTTTCAACAGATGCCAGCGGTGTTGATCCACCAAGACGATGTGGCTCGTACTGGTGCACTTCAATTGGGAAGCCGGGTGCAATTTAGCGTGTTCATTAATGGTGATGATGGACAGATTGAAGCAGTAAAACAGCTCGTTACTTTAACGCCTAGCGATCGTTGGCGCGACCGAAATAGCGCCAGCCGAACGAATGAGGTTTTTGAACGCACAGAGCAATATTTGTCGTTAACCGTAGCGATTGTGATCATCATGGCGGCAACCACATTAGTCCTGACTTGTCAGCACTATGTTTCTACGCGGCAAAAAACCATCGCCATGTTAAAAAGCCTTGGAGCGAGCAAACGTTGGATCCGCCAATGGTTGATCGTACAAGTGGTGATTTTGTTTGTTTCTGCTGCGGTGCTTGGGGTATTGATCGGCATTGGCCTAGAGTCTTTATTACGCGTGCCGCTGGTGGATTTATTGCCTACGCCTTTACCGAGTTATGGCGCTAAACCCGCTTTTATTGCGCTGATGGCGAGTGTATTGATCGCTTTTCCTGCACTCGGCATTCCTTTACTGCATTTGCTAGATACCAGTGCGCTCAATGTCATGCAAACAGAGCGAGCGAAACCGAATCATCGCCGTAATGGGTTGCTCATCTTGATTCCGTTAGTGCCGATGCTGTGGGCTTATTGGAATAATCTCTTAGTGTGGATTGTGTTGGCTGGGATAGTGACGCTTTTTGCAGTGCTTGCTGTGGTCAGTGTTTTGGTTGCTCGTAGTTTAGGACGTCTTCCGCTCTCTACCGCGCTTAAATTAGCGCTCAGCCGAATCAATCGTTCGGCAATCACGACCGGAGTCCAGTTTGGTGCTTTAGGATTATCGTTAATGTTATTGGCGATCATCTGGTTGGTGCGTACCGATTTACTCTCTGATTGGCAGCGAACCTTACCCAGCGATTCTCATAACGCATTTGCACTCAACATTTCACCAAATGAAGTTAATGATTACCTTAACACGTTAGATAGCGCCAACATTGTGCGTTCGCAAGCCTATCCGATCATCCGAGGGCGTTTATCGACTATTAATGGCATAGAGGCCAAGCAACAAGCTCAAGGTGAAGAGGGGAGTGATGCGTTGAGGCGAGAGCTCAATTTCACTTGGGGAGAATCGCTACCCAGCAATAACCAACTGACGGCAGGAGTGTGGACAGAGCAGGGTGGCGTTTCGGTTGAATCGGACGTTGCTCGTGATTTGGGGCTGAAACTGGGTGATAGTTTAGGCTTTGTGATCAATAGCCAAACCGTGGAAGCGAAAGTAAATTCCATTCGCCAAGTCGAGTGGCGAGAAATGAAGCCTAACTTCTATTTCATTTTTACCCCAGACCTATTACAGGAGATCCCTGCCACGTGGCTGGTGAGTTTCAGAGCGCAAGATCAAGATAACGCTTTGCTTGCCACCCTTGCTCGCACTTACCCTACGGTCAGTTTGATGGATATCCGGGCAATGGGCGATAAAATTCAAACTTTGCTGACGCAAATTATCTGGTCAGTGACAGTACTGGCTGCAATGGGTGTGATGGCTGGTATTTTACTGATTTTTACCCTGTTGCGTTTAAGTTTAAGCCAGAGGCAACAAGAAATTCGCTTATACCGCACTTTAGGGGCCAGCAAGCGCCGCGTCGAGCAGACTATTTGGGCTGAATACGGTTTGATGGCGCTCATTGCCGGAGTTGTCGCAAGCCTTGGCTCTGACGCGGTGGTGGCCAGCGTCATGAAGTTCGGTTTTGAACTAGAACCTATGGCGCATTACAGCCTGTGGTTGGTGCTACCCTTGGCGACGTTTTGCACATTATCGCTGGTCGTGAGTAGTTTAATTAAGCGGCTGCTAACCCCTATAAATAAAGAGTTTAACTAGCGATATCCATAATCCCAGACGGAGTTATCCACAAAAACAGTGGATAAAGTTTGGGATAACTCGACAGCTTGATAACGGCCTATTTGCGCTTAGCCCCGTAGTTACCTTGGGTTGCGCAGTTTTGTTATTCACAAGGTTGAAAAAACGTCGTTTTGGCTTTATTGAGTCAAGCAATTTTTTAAGTTATTTGTCGATTATGCGTATTGCTTGTTAGTCGTAAAACAGATAAGACCACGTGAAAAATGTGATTTTAATAACGCTTTACAAGCTTTAGAATGCATCCGGGTTTTCCAGAGTACTCGTATCTTATGTCATATAAAAAGTTCAATACAGATTCTCCATGTGTCGCAATTATTGGTGGGGGTGTGGCTGGTGCCACTGCCGCCGTTCATATGGGAGAACTGGGGCTCAATGTGCTGCTTTTGGAAAAAAGCGCCGGTCTCGTTAATGGGCCGCCGATTTGCCATCTGCACGCGGGCGGTAACCTCTATCGCGAAATTTCGCAGCAGCAGTGTCTTGAGTTACTTAAGCAGTCGATTGAAACCGTCAGGCTCTACCCCCACACGCTGAATAAGCGACCTACTGTGATTGCTGTTCCGCATAGTGATGGCGGTGAGCCGCAAGCCTTATTACCAAGGCTAGAGCTTATTCAGCGCAGCTATCAACAATTGGTTGATAAAGACCCATGTAATCAGAAGCTTGGTCAACCCCAAGAGTATTTCAAACTCTACAGCCGTGAAGCACTGCAGGTATTAGCAACTCAGCAACAGAGTGATCAACCGACATCATTCGATGATTGGGTGATCCCTTTTGCTCAACATGCAGATTTAAATCAGTTGAAATACCCAGTCATTGCGGTGCAAGAATACGGTTGGAGTGTTTTTCGTCTGGCGGCCAGTGCTGAGCTTGCGTTAGCGGCGATGCCTCATTGCCAAGTTTTAACGCACGCTAAATTAATCAAATCTGATTTTATTGATGAGCAATGGCAGCTCGTTTATTTGGATGATCAAGAGCATGAACACGTTATCCATGCCGATTATTTAGTCAATGCATGCGGTTATGAAACGGGAATAGTCGATGATTTGGCTAAGGCTCCGCGTCAACGCTTGGTGGAATTTAAAGCGGCTTACGTTACCCGTTGGGCAGAATGCGACCAGCAATGGCCAGAAGTGATTTTTCACGGGCCAAGAGGCACCCCACAAGGAATGGCTCAGCTAACACCGTATGCTGATGGTCTATTTCAGTTGCATGGTATGACCGAGGGAATCACGTTATTTAAAGATGGGTTAGTGGCCTCGCAAGCTGGATCATCACAGCCCGTATTGCCTGATTATCTCGAACGCAAAATTAAGAACGGTTGGCAACAGGACGCACTGCAAGAGCGCAGTGAACGAGCCATACACCACATGAGTCAGTTCATCCCACACTATATTCAAGCACAAGTGGCTGGTAAGCCACTGTTTGGTGCGCAGCAAATTCCCGGCCAAGATGCCACATTACGAGCCGCTGATGTTACGTTTGAAGCTCATAATTATGCGCGAATCGAAGTGGTCAAAGGTTCATCTGCGTTGGAAGCGGCAACTAAAATTGTTCAGTATTGGCAGTTAGTGAACGATGAAGATTTGCTACAATCGATAGAAGTTCGTCACCCAATCAGCATGAGTTTGGCTCTTGAACAGGTGGAAGAGAAAGCCATCGCGTTAGCTAAGGCACGTGCTTATCCTGAAGAATTAGCAAAAATTGTCGGTATGGTTTGATTGGTAACACCTTGCGGTTTTCTAAAGGAGCAAGGTGATAGTTGTTAGTAGCCGAAATAACGCGCCCATTGGCACCAAACCTCTTGCAGGCCTTGTATATCACCTTTGACAAAACGTATTTTCTGCCCCGGTTTTGCTTGTGCCAAACGGGGCAGATCAATGCGAGCCACACACCCTAATTTAGGGTAACCGCCGATGGTTTGGCGATCGTTGAGTAAAATGATCGGTTGGCCATCTGGCGGGATTTGAATCGCCCCCAAAGCAATTCCTTCCGATAAAATAGGTGTCGCGGGTGGGGTAACCGTATCGCCATTAAGACGATAGCCCATGCGATCGGCATGCTGACTGACAGTGAAGCTGGTTTGATAAAAGCGATCGAGTTGCTGCGATGAAAATTGCAGGGCTTGGTAGCCTTCAATGACGCGTAATTTAAGTGGCAGATTATAATCAGGCTTATAACGAAAAGTGATGTGTACGGGTTTGTTATCGATAGCGTGGGGATTAAAGTGCAGTGAATCGCCCGCTTGCAGTGGTACGCCGTTTTGCGTTAACCCACCAAGCTGTTCTTTGGGTACGGTGGCAACACTACCTAAATGGTGAGGCACAATGAACCCTCCGCGCACGGCCAAATAAGCTCTTAAGCCATTTTTGGCTAGGCCAAATTTCAGTGTTTGCCCGGCTTGCGCGCTAAAGCTTTGCCAATTACCAATCAGTTTTCCATCTAACGTGGCCGATAAATCACCACCTGCAATTGCCAGCATACATGGATGTTCAACATGAAATTCCGCCTGACCAAGCGTGATTTCAAGCGTTGCTAAATTGACTCGGTTACCCAGTAAATGGTTGGCCCAACTGTAGGCGTAATCATCGACTGGTCCTGATTGAGTAACACCGATATGACTGAGACCAAAGCGGCCAAAATCTTGAATTAAGCTCAGTTGACCGGGTTTTATCACCTGTAGTAGGGGGCTCATGAATGGTGCTCCCACTGCGCGGCTAATTGAGGTATTTCACCTCCTAATGATAAAAATTCCTCGCGAGTCATCGCTGTAAACTTCACTTTAGTTCCAATCGAAAAAGGCGTCATTGGTGTTTGATGAGGAGAAAAGAGCGGATGGGGGCAATTGGCGATGATATTCCATCCTCCGGGAGAGTTGTTCGGATAGACGGCCGTTTGCTGTTCTGCAATCGCGACGCTGCCTTTGGCCACACTAAGGCGTGGGGTGGCATGGCGCGGTAAGCGTAATTGTTCATCTACTTCAGCCATAAAGGCAAAGCCTGGTGCAAAACCGACGGCACAAACGGTGTAGACCGTTTGAGTGTGTAGCGCGATAACTTGTTGCGTGGATAAACCAAGCGCATGGTAGCGCTTCAAATCTGGGCCGACACTTTCATCGTAGTAAGCGCCAAGCTCAACTAAATTGTGGGTGGCTTCCACAGCTAAAAATAAGGCCGCGATCGCTGTGATCAATTGCTGCTCTAGCTCCCTTTGAGTTATACGATAAGGAAGGTAATCGATCAAAATGGTAGTGTAAGAAGGGGTGACATTCATCAGGTAAGCAGAAAACTGCACCATGATCTGTTGCGCAACTTGTCCGATATCGAGTGACAGATCGGCCGATGGCGGGTGAGCAAAACGCAATAAGAGGCTGCATTCCGCAACGGGTTCAATGCTGTAGTCCAATGTCACTTAACACTCCTTGTGATGACGTTGTAGCCGCTAGGAGATACACGTGTAATGGTTCAACGCTCTCGTAGACAAATTCGGATTTTCTCTATCAGTTCAATCGCCGTCGGGTTATCGCCATGCACGCAAATCGTATCGGCTTCGATAGGGATCACAAAGCCATCCGAACTGGTCACTTTTCCGTAATCAACCAGTTGTTTAATTTGATTGATGATCGCCTCTTCATTAGTCAGCACTGCATTGGCTTGGCCTCTTGGAGTGAGCATACCATTAGCGAGATAAGTCCGGTCGGCAAAGGCTTCAAACAGCAATGGCACGTCATAAATATCGGCGATATCAAGGTAATCTTGGTTATTGCCTGAAGCTAAGATCATCAGGGGCACATTAAAGCAAGAAACTGCATCGACCACTGCGCGAAAGACAGATTTGTCACGCATCATATCGTTATATAAAGCCCCATGAGGTTTAACGTAGCTTATCTCGGCATTTTTGCTCTCACATAATGCCTTGAGTGCGCCAATCTGGTAAATCAGTAACTCGCATATCTCTTCTTCGCTAAAACTCATTGAACGGCGACCAAAACCTTGCAAATCGGGGTAACCCGGGTGAGCGCCAATCATTACATCAAATTGAATCGCCAGCTCAATCGTTCGGCTCATCACGTGTGGGTCAGAGGCATGAAAGCCACACGCAATATTGGCCATGTCAATCCAAGGCATCACCAACTCATCAGCGCCCATTTGCCATGCACCGAAGCTCTCGCCCATGTCACAATTGAGAGTGATTGTTCTTTTTGTCACGGGTTGCATCATCCTTGAGTGTCCATGTTGAGTAACTTGCCGTAATCAAAGGCAATATACAGTGATCCGATTCATTGTTTGGCGATAAGTATGGGCCGAAAGAGAGCGAATTGGCCTGATAGACAAACATTAAAGCAGATTGATTTATAAGTGAAGTTTAGGTTGAAAGTCGTTAAACTTGCACAACCAATGTCAGAAGGTAAAAACAATGAAAGTATTAGTGACAGGCGGGATGGGGTATATCGGTAGCCATACCTGCATTCAAATGATCCACGCCGGTATGACACCCGTAATTTTTGACAACTTATACAATAGTAAAGCATCGGTTTTAGAGCGCATCGAAAAAGTGTCCGGTGTGAAGCCGCTGTTCGTCCATGGTGATGTACGCAACCAAGCACAACTGGTTGAAGTGATGAAAGCGCAAAATATTCAAGCGGTGATCCATTTCGCAGGCTTAAAAGCAGTCGGTGAGTCAGTAGAAAAACCATTGGAATATTACGATAACAATGTGAATGGCACATTGGTACTGGTGGCGGCCATGCGTGAAGCTGGCGTGAAGGCACTTGTTTTTAGTTCATCTGCAACCGTATACGGTGACCCAGCCTCAGTGCCTATTACCGAAGATTTCCCAACCAGCGCGACCAACCCTTATGGCCGTAGTAAGTTAATGGTTGAAGAGTGCTTGGCCGATTTCCATAAAGCCAACCCAGATTGGAGCATTACACTGCTGCGCTATTTTAACCCTGTAGGTTCACATCCATCAGGCGAGTTAGGTGAAGATCCACAAGGTATTCCGAACAACCTAATGCCTTTTGTCTCGCAAGTGGCTGTGGGTCGAAGAGCATTTCTCTCTGTTTTTGGCAGTGATTACCCAACTAAAGACGGCACAGGTGTTCGCGATTATATTCACGTAATGGACCTAGCCGATGGTCATATTGCTGCGCTGGAAAAAGTAGGCCAACAAGCAGGCTTGCACATTTATAACCTAGGCACAGGAAATGGCTACAGTGTACTAGAGATGGTGAAAGCGTTTGAACAAGCGTCAGGTAAAAGCGTGCCGTACCAATTGGTCGAACGCCGCGCTGGTGATATTGCGGAGTGTTGGGCAGATCCAAGCAAAGCGATGGCGGATCTAGGTTGGAAAGCGACTCGCAGCCTAGAAGCGATGACACAAGATACGTGGCGTTGGCAGTCAAATAATCCACAAGGTTATCCTGAGTCTTAAGCTCTTGCTTCAACTTCTCTGCGATGAATGAAATAAATAGCCAGTCAAATGACTGGCTATTTTGATCTGACTTGGTTACTCAAGCAATCCAATGATCAGTTGGTCCGATAACGGCTTAAAATTTCACCAAGGTTGCGCGAAGCGTTTGCAAGGCTAGCGACACCTTGCGATGAGGTTTGCGCAACACTGCGAATCGCATTGGATTGTGTACGAATATCACTCAGCTCAGCAGCAATATCATTAGCAACGGCGCTTTGCTCCTCGGCTGAAGTTGAAATTTGAATACTCATGTCATTGATCATTTTTGCTGATTCAGCAATTTGATTGACGTTATTGCCGATGTTAGCGACTAAATCACTACTGGTTTGAGCTTGACTAACCGTTTGCTCAGTAATGCGTGCGATATCTTGACTTTCGGTTTGCAGCTTCTCAATCATGGATTGAATTTCAACAGTAGCCGCTTGCGTGCGGCTAGCTAAGGTGCGAACTTCATCAGCTACCACGGCAAAACCGCGCCCTTGTTCACCAGCACGTGCCGCTTCTATTGCAGCGTTCAGTGCCAGTAAGTTTGTCTGTTGCGAAATGGCATTGATGGTGGTGATCACATCATTAATCTGCGCTGTATTTTCATTCAATGTAGACACCGAATGAGAGGCTTGTTCAATGAACTTTGACAACTGGGAAATTTCATTAATCGCTTGCTGAACTAGTTGTGAGCTCTCTTCCGCTTGTTTTGAATCTTGATCGGCTTGCTGATTGGCTTGTTGGGAAATTGTGGAGACTTCTTGCGCCGAGGCCGTCATCTCTTCCATGGCCGTGGCGACGGAATCCAATGAAGCGTATTGGCTACTGATTTGTTGCTCGCTCTCTTTCATCTCATGGGCAAAAGAGCTGGATGTCTCACCGAGAGTGGTGGCGTTTTGTTTTACTGAAACTACCAGTTCGGTCAAGGTGTCCATGGCGTTATCGAGCGCGCAGCCGATGGTACCAAACTCATCTCGACCGGGATGAAAACCTAATCGTGAAGTTAAATCACCTTTTGAAATTTTCAAGGTTGTTGTGTATAGCACCCACAATGCACCGCCAATAAAAGTAGCGACCCAATAGAGGAAAATAGCAAAAGGGATTGCCCACAAATAGCTCAACAGAAAAGTCGAGAGTGCCGATCGCTGAGCGTCTTTTTCAAGATAAGAGAGATTCTCTGTCAGCGCGTAAACTTTGCCATCGCTGTGTTTTGCTGTGGCGGTAATCACCCCTTTTTGATAACTAGTTGCGGCTAAAGAATGGCTAGTTTCAACCGCTGAAAGGGTTTGTGGATCTGCGCCGCTGGCAAGCAGACCTTGCAGTTTGTACTCAACAGCTAACTTCGATTGCGCTTCTATCTGGGCCAGTGAATCAACATAGCGATTTCCTGCGACAAAGCTTAAAGCGGTGAGGAATAAAGCGAAGATCACCCACATCTTGTCATTAATTGACATTTTAATGAACACGCGGTCAATCGTCCTGAACTGAACTTCTTTCATTGCTGCTCCGATATGCAAAAAAGTAATAGTAAATTTTATAAATATACTAAGGCTAAATGTGTGTGTTCGTGCAGAATTTTATGAAATGAATGTTGACTTAAATATCAAGATTGAGACTTTGATCTTATTTTAGGTTAAAAAAGTGGGGAGAGTAATATTACTCTCCCCACTTTTAACTTTAATTGATTAACCCAGAGCGGGTAGTACACCAAGGCTAATAAAGATTTGCGAAGTGACGATCATCAAACCAATGGTTGCTGTCATGGTCAGAGCCAGTTTGCCGCCTCTGACTTGATATTGTGTTCCACCCTGCGGTTGGAATACTTGGTTTGAACGCACTTTAATCACCATCACAATCGGTAAGAATATGGCCAAAATAGTCAACGCAATAGCCGCGTAACCGAGCGCCATAATAAAGCCTTGAGGGTAAAATAGCGCAAAGACTAATGGTGGCAGATAGGTGATGACGGAGGCAGCCATACGGTGCAATGGAATGTTCTTTTTCTTAATCGTATCGCCCATGAATTCAAACAAGCCCAAGCTTACGCCTAAGAATGACGTCAAAAGTGCAAGGTCGGCAAACACGCCAATAATGCTGCTTAAATTGGATTGATGAACGGTTTGCCCTAATGTCACAATTAGCGCACTCAGGCCGGAATTCTCAACCAGCTGAGGTTGGCTAACGACACCTAACGTGACGATCTGCCAAAAAATGTAAATAATCAACGGGATAGCAGAACCAATTAAGATGGCTTTGCGCAGCGAAGGGGTGTCGCCATCTAAGTAATTCACAATCGCCGGAATACTGCCATGGAAACCGAATGAGGTGAAAATGACGGGAATTGCAGCAACGATTAAGCCTTGCTCAAGTGGCATACTAAGCAAATATGACTGAGAAACATTAGGTGCAAGAAATGAGAGCACTATAATCATCGCGACCATTTTACCGGCAAACAGCAGGCGGTTCACTTTATCAACCGTGCTGGTGCCGATCGTCACCACAAGTGCAACCAGTAAAGTAAAAAGCAAGGTGCCTAGCGGATTGCTGATCTCAATGCCAGCAAACTCTGTCAGGCGATGAGTGAATTGTGCGCCGCCACCGGCAATGTAAGCTGCACAAAGCGAATAGAACAAAAATAGCATAGCAAAGCTCGCTACCCATTTTCCTTTTTGCCCTAAGATCTGTTTAGCCAATGTATGTAAGGTGGCGTCTTTGTCTGCATATTGATGGATTTCAACCATTAACAATGCAGTGAAAGCCATTAATGCCCAGAGGGCGATCATAATCAGTAATGATGTGCCAAAGCCGATACCTGCAGAAGCGAGCGGTAGAGCTAGCATGCCTGCACCGATAGTGGTCCCTGCGATGATCAAAGTACTGCCGAAAATCTTTGATTGAGTCATGGTGTAAAGTTCTTTATACGTTATGTTGTGTTTCAGGGAGTGATATATATGAATACAACGGGGTGTTGACCATTAATCCACTCATTTTGGGCTATATTGTAGAACTTCGGATTCATTTTCAACAGCTTTGTAAAAATAAAAATCCATGAATGTATTTTTTTGTTTACATTGCAAGGTGGCGGCTAAATAAGAGTGGTCGAAATCGTTTCGCTGTGATAGATATTGTGGTGATGATTAATTTGACCATTCGCTTTCAAAAAACTGTCATATAAATCATTTAAAAAGGACCTTGCGACGTGATAATCCCGTCTCAGTAAATATCAAAGGAGGTCGATTAATGAGTGACCAATATAAAAACGATGAGTGCTTAGAGTGGCTCGACGCCATGGAGATCGGATTTGATTTATCCGATTATGACTCTGTATCTCATGAATGCTCTGAACAGAGCGCAGAATAGTACCAGCCAGCAGCCTATGCTGGCTATGCTCCTTATATTCCCCCCTCATGTATCAATTCCCTAACACTGCTGATTTCCGCTGATTTTGAATAGGCGATTACCTTGCGCTTTGTTACAATCCGCGCCCTGATTTCCAATAGGTAAGCTGCAATGTCTGATACTGTGCACCCATTCCAACGTTTAGGACTTTCAACCACATTAGTTAGCGCTCTGCAATCTTTAGGTTTTGAACAACCGACGGATGTTCAATCTCAAGCTATCCCGCATGTTTTGGCTGGTAAAGATGTCATGGCTGGGGCGCAAACGGGTACTGGCAAAACGGCAGCTTTCGGTTTACCTATTTTGCAACGTTTTCTTGATAACCAAGCCGAGCGAGAAGCCAATAGTAAAGTTGTGCGCGCGCTTGTTTTGGTTCCGACTCGTGAGCTGGCTCAACAAGTGTTTGATAGCTTAAGTGCTTATGCACAAAGCACTACATTGAAGATTGTCACCGCGTATGGTGGAACCAGCATGCAAGTGCAAACACGTAACTTGCGTGGCGGTGCGGATATTTTAATTGCGACGCCTGGGCGGTTAATTGACCATCTGTTTGTGCGCAACATTATCCTGACGCAAACCGAAGTGTTGGTGCTGGATGAAGCCGATCGCATGCTCGATATGGGTTTTTTGCCTGATATCCAACGTATTTTGAAACGCATGAATGATGAACGCCAAACGCTGTTTTTCTCGGCCACCTTTGATGACAAAATCAAAGCATTAGCACACAAAATGATGCGTGACCCTGTCGGCGTGCAAATTTCACCAGCCAATGCGACCGCTGATACTGTAAAACAGATCGTTTATCCAGTGGATAAAAAACGTAAAAGCGAGTTATTAGCTTATCTAATTGGTTCACGTAATTGGCAGCAAGTCTTGGTATTTACCAAAACCAAACAAGGCAGCGATGAGCTAGCCAAAGAACTAAAATTGGACGGCATCAAGGCGGCCTCGATCAATGGCGATAAAAGCCAAGGGGCGCGCCAAAAAGCATTGGATGATTTTAAATCAGGTAAAGTTAGAGCGTTGATCGCTACCGATGTTGCGGCTCGTGGAATTGACATTCAGCAACTTGAGCAAGTGGTTAACTACGACATGCCCTATAAAGCGGAAGATTACGTGCACCGGATTGGTCGCACAGGCCGGGCCGGGCTAACGGGCTTCGCGGTCTCTTTGATGAGCCGAGATGAAGAGTATCTGCTTGAAGCGATAGAGGCCTTACTCAATCAACGCCTGCCACAAGAGTGGTTAAAAGGGTTTGAGCCGAGTTTGTTGGAAGCCTTACCGACTGAGCGTAGCAGCCGTAAACCTAGCCGTTCAGCGGAAAAAAGAAAGATGAAAGCAAAACTAAACATCCATGCAGGTAGAGGTAAGCGATAAAGCGCCCGCTTTATCTGGCCCAGTCACATTCAATATCATACAGCAACTCATTGATGGAGTTCGGACAGAGCGTCTGAGCTTCGTCGATATGGAACTTGGCGATCATCAAGTCATTAAAGAGTTGCCAATGTTTTAGTAAGCATTGGTTCACATCTTGAGTTTCATCTGACCATGTTTCTTTTAAAAATGGCGTGAGGCTCGCCGCGCCGTGCGCGTACATGATCATCTGCCATTTTATCTCCCACACCTTTATTGGTGTGGCTGAAAATTCACGGTTGTATTGCTCGGCAAGTTGTTCGACGAGCTGCTCAATTTCACCTGCACTGTCGATAAAATAATCAAACAGAGCATCTTCTTGCCTTACCGCATCGGCGATCAGTTGAATCGGCTGTTTGACGGTCAGCATATGCGCGAGCAGCCGTACAATGAACAAATACAACTGCACGTTGGCGGCGGTGTTGGCTGGGATCTCTTTCAATATATGACGTAAATAATTCTCCATATAAAGATGGAGACCATCGCTGATACTGCGCCATATTTGCTC
>NZ_NDIO01000189.1:0-6564 GCF_002241085.1 Vibrio sp. V03_P4A6T147 | reverse complement strand
AACTAGCACTGCCCTGACAACGAGGCGCATTATAGGTAGTTTAGCGAAGGACACAAGTCTTAAAATGAAACTTTCTCATAAAAACGAACCAACAGCTCACAAAAGAACCAATAAGAGTAATTTTCAAACAAAAGGGCCATTTCTGGCCCTTTTGAATGTAAATGTTTAGTCTTGATGAGCAATAATTTGGTCATTGCTAACAACTAGCTTAACTTTTTTATCCGGTAGGATTCTTCCTGCCAAGATTTCTTTCGCTAATGGATTTTCAACGCTTTGTTGAATAGCGCGTTTCAATGGTCTTGCTCCGTAAACAGGATCAAACCCAACTTGAGAAATCAGCTCTAACGCTTTTTCAGATACTTCAAGCTGATAACCTTTCTCTTCCATTCGTTTACCAAGACGGGCTAATTGAATAGAAGCGATCGATTTAATTTGTTCTTGCGCCAACGGATGGAATACTACACTTTCATCCACTCGGTTTAAGAACTCTGGTCTAAAATGTTTACCTACAATCTCCATTACCTCTTTTTTAATGCCTTCATAATCCAAGCTTGCGAATTTTTCTTGAATTTGTGAAGACCCTAAGTTTGAGGTCATAATTACCACTGTATTACGAAAATCAACTGTGCGTCCTTGTCCATCAGTTAAGCGCCCATCATCTAATACCTGTAGCAGGATATTAAAGACATCAGGGTGTGCTTTCTCAACTTCATCCAACAAGATAACCGAGTACGGTTTACGACGAATAGCCTCGGTCAAGTAGCCACCCTCTTCGTAGCCCACATAACCTGGAGGCGCGCCGACTAATCGTGCTACTGAGTGTTTTTCCATAAACTCAGACATGTCGATTCGCACCATGGCATCTTCACTATCAAACATAAAGTTTGCGAGTGTTTTACACAATTCAGTTTTACCCACACCAGTTGGCCCTAAGAATAAGAAGGAACCAATCGGTCTATTTGGATCAGATAACCCAGCTCGGCTACGGCGAATCGCATTTGATACCACTTCGACGGCTTCAACTTGTCCGATAACTCGTTGATGCAGCGCATCCTCCATTTGCAGCAGTTTTTCTTTCTCAGCTTCCAGCATTTTAGAAACTGGAATACCAGTTTGCTTTGAAAGCACTTCCGCAATTTCTACATCAGTTACTTTGTTGCGCAGCAAAGTCATCTCTTGCATTTCAGCTTGAGTTGCAAGATCGAGCTGCTTTTCAAGTTCAGGAATTCGGCCATATTGAAGTTCTGACATACGGTTCAAGTCACCCGCTCTACGTGCGAAATCCATATCCATACGCGCTTGCTCTAATTCGGATTTAATATGCTGAGTACCCGAAAGAGCTGCTTTTTCCGCATTCCAAACTTCTTCCAGCTCGGCAAACTCACGCTCTTTCACTTGTAACTCTTCGTTTAACACCTGTAAGCGTTTTTCACTCGCTTCATCGTGTTCATTCGTTAGCGCTTGTTGCTCAATTTTTAGCTGAATAATTTTGCGCTCAAGCTTATCTAAAGATTCTGGCTTTGAATCTATTTGCATTCGAATACTTGAAGCGGCTTCATCGATCAAGTCAATCGCTTTATCGGGCAACTGGCGATCAGAAATATAACGGTGCGATAAGCTCGCAGCAGCAACAATAGCGGGATCGGTGATCTCCACATGGTGATGGAGCTCATAGCGCTCTTTCAAACCACGCAAAATAGCTACTGTGTCTTCTACGCTAGGTTCATCAACCAGTACCTTTTGGAAACGTCGCTCAAGTGCCGGATCTTTCTCTATATATTGACGATATTCGTCCAAAGTCGTCGCACCGACGCAGTGTAGATCTCCTCGAGCCAGAGCGGGCTTAAGCATATTCCCCGCATCCATTGCGCCTTCGCCTCGACCTGCACCGACCATAGTGTGCAACTCATCAATAAAGAGGATGACATTACCCTCTTCTTTCGCTAGCTCGTTAAGCACCGATTTTAAGCGTTCTTCAAATTCACCACGATACTTAGCCCCTGCGACCAAAGACCCCATGTCTAATGACAATACTCGACGACCACGTAGACCTTCTGGCACTTCATTATTAATAATGCGCTGCGCTAACCCTTCCACAATCGCCGTTTTACCTACACCGGGCTCACCAATAATCACGGGGTTGTTTTTGGTCCGGCGTTGCAATACTTGAATGGTGCGACGAATTTCATCATCACGCCCGATGACAGGATCAAGTTTGCCTTGTTCCGCTCGTTCAGTTAGATCTATTGTGAATTTCTCAAGCGCTTGTCTTAGCTCTTCTGCATTTGGATCATTCACTTTCTGACCTCCACGCACTTTTTCTATTGCTTCAGAAACTTTTTTCTCGGTAAGCCCTATTTCTTTGAGTAATTGACCAAGCGCACCCTTATCTTCTAGTGCGGCTAGCAAAAATACTTCCGAAGAAATGTAGGAATCTTGCCGTTTTTGCGCGAGTTTATCGCACAAATTGAACATAGTACCCATTGCGCTAGAAAGCTGAACATCACCACCGATACCGCTAACTTTTGGCAAACGATCTAATATCTCACTGAGCTTCGAGCGCAATTGCATAACGTCCACACTTAACATAGTAAGAAGTGGACGAATTGGACTGCCATTTTGATCGAGCAATGCCACCATCAAATGAACAGGCTCGATATATTGATGATCACGGCCTAATGCCAATGATTGAGCATCAGAAATGGCAATTTGAAATTTGCTTGTAAATCGATCAAGACGCATACCAACTTTCCTCACCTTAATTGAGAAACTAATCTTACGTAGCTAAAGATGGCTACGCACTAGTGCTTTTTCAAGGGGCAAGTTAGGGAAGATTGATCTTGCGTAAGTTACTCTTCGATCCAAATAAATGAAGCTTGGCGACCTGTGATTCCGTCGCGTCGATAGGAATAAAACTGATGAGGATTATGGAAGGTACAAAGGCCGCTATCTGATATTTCTGAAACACCGCATTGATGCAACCTTAACGTGGCTAACTGTGCAATATTTGCTAGCCATTTTCCATTCTCTTGAAGAGAAAATGCAGCCTTTGCTTTGGTATTTTGATCAACAAAGGCATGGTATACATCATCACCGACTTCAAATGCCGTAGGACCGATAGCAGGACCGAGCCAAGCTAGGATATCACTAGAAAATTTGGCGAGCGCATTTTCGAGTATCCCATTAGCTAAACCGCGCCAACCAGCATGAACTGCAGCCACTTCGCTGCCTTGGTGATTAGTGAGTAGAACAGGTAAGCAATCAGCGGTCATTACAGAACAAACCACATTATGCTGATGGGTAAAAACACCATCGGCACTCAGAATCTGCTGAGTAGGTTGAGTAACCTCTAGCACTTGTGTTGAATGCGTTTGTTCAAGCCAAATAGGTTCAGAGGGCATCGCCGCTTGCTGCGTTAGCCATTGGCGATTTTTTTCAACGGATAAAGGATCATCCCCAACATGCATGCCTAAATTCAGCCCTTGATAAGGAGCTAACGAAAAGCCACCGACTCTAGTCGAGGAGAAAGCTTTTACATGTTTAGGTGCATTCCAGTTAGGGATGATCTTCTGCATTAGAACTCGTCTTTTTTATTCAACTTAGCATCTACGCGTAAAGCTTCCGCCATAATGATCATATCGTCAGGTACTGGCGCATGAAATTCTAGCATTTCACCAGTCACAGGATGCTCAAGTCGAAGCATAACGGCATGCAAAGCCTGACGTTCAAAACCACGGATCATATCGGTCAGCTCTTGCGTTGCCCCTTTCGGAATGCGAGCGCGGCCACCATAGGCGGTATCCCCAAGCAAAGGATGCTGTAAATATGACATATGCACACGAATTTGGTGAGTACGGCCCGTTTCTAAACGCAAACGAAGTCGCGTATGTTCACGAAAATGCTCGGCCACACGATAGTGAGTTACCGCTGGTTTACCCATCGGGCTTACCGCCATCAATGTACGTTTTGTTGAGTGGCGGCCAATCGGCTTATCGATCATCCCACCAGCAGTCATAGTACCGATCACAATCGCTTCATATTCACGCGTAATCTTACGCTTTTGCAACGCTCGAACTAAGTGTGTTTGTGCAGGAACCGTTTTAGCGACCACCATTAGACCAGTCGTATCTTTATCCAAACGATGCACAATCCCCGCACGAGGTACTTCTGCAATAGCTGGATAGTGGAACAACAGTGCATTTAAGACTGTGCCATCTGGAGTACCCGCGCCTGGATGAACGACAAAATCTCGTGGTTTGTTGATGACCATAATATCGTCATCTTCATACACGATATTTAAAGGTATATCTTGCGCTTCCCAACGCTCTTCATCTTCAAGCTCGGCTTGGACCGTAATGATTTCTCCCCCCATGACTTTCGTTCTTGGTTTAGTGATCACCTCACCATTGACCTGAACTTTGCCTTCTAAAAGCCACTCTTTTAGACGTGAACGAGAGAAATCTGCGAATAATTCAGCGACAGCTTGGTCTAAACGTTGACCTAACTGGCTATCTTTTACTGTATTTGTTAATTCAATCTGCTGAGCCATATCGAACTTTTTTAAAAACCGTGAGACTAATAGCGTCTAGTATGGATAAAATATGGCGTCATTGTATCTGTTACTGCTAAGAAAGTAACGAAACGATTTGTAAAGCGATTACGCACTCAATTAAGAAGCATTAATTCAAGGAAACGACTCCTGTCATGAAACACCACACTTTATCAGGCTTACTCGCATTATCACTGTTATTTGGCTGTTCAAGCAGCGAAGAGATTGTCCCTGATGTGCCGCCTTCTGAATTATACTCAGAAGCGCAAACCTCACTGCAAAGTGGTAACTGGTTAACGGCCATTCAAAAACTTGAGGCGTTAGATTCACGTTATCCCTTCGGCGCGTATTCAGAACAAGTTCAACTTGACCTTATTTACGCTTACTACAAAAACGATGATCTTGCGTTAGGTTTAGCGACCATTGAACGCTTTACCCGTTTGAATCCAACCCATGAAAAAATGGATTGGGTACTCTACATGCGTGGTTTGACGCATATGGCGCAAGATCGCAACTTCATGCATGACCTATTTAATGTCGATCGCGCGGATCGTGATCCAGAACCGGTAAAAGCTGCGTTTGCTGATTTTAAGAAACTGCTGCAACGCTACCCAACAAGCCCTTATGCAGAAGATGCTCATAAACGCTTATTCGCGTTAAAAAATAGGCTGGCTGAATATGACCTTGCCACAGCTGATTTTTACTTACGCCGTGAATCTTGGATTGCGGCCATCAACCGTGCTCAGGAGCTACAAAAAACGTATCCAGACACTGAAGCGGCTCGCAAATCATTACACATTCAGTTGGAAGCGTATAAACAGCTCAAACTGAACGATGCCATTGCCAGAACTCAAAAGTTAATTGCACTCAATCCACAATAGTTTGCAATAAGCTTAGGTACGCCATGAAAACCACTCACGCTTTGAGTGGTTTTTTTATTTGGAGTCGATGGGAATAATAACACGCCAGCAAAAGACGGCTGGAAAATGAGTGGTGCAGGGAAAACTGAAATAAAAAGGGAGGTGTTCAAAACATCGTTAGAATAAAGATCACAAAAAACACTTGAATAAGAAATGAGCAGCGCTCTTTTTAGGCAGCAAAAACACCCTAAAAATGGTAAATTCTTAGCTTGATCTTTTAACCAATCTATCCAGATTGATAGGAATCACAAGCTTTTTCTTTACTCTTTGTCAGCACTCTTTGCGTGAGATCACGTTTAAACTCGCCCTTTGAAATCACATTCAATAAAGTGATCTATATCACATTACTTTAGTATTAAATCAGTAATCTGAAGTTAACCCATGAGGGATGCAACAGAGGAAAACATCTATGAAAGTAACTATCACTGGTAAAAATATCGACATCACCTCTGCAATCCGCACTCACATTGAGAGCAAATTTAAAAAACTAGAAAAATGGCAAGTGGATATCATAGGATGCCAAGCTAGCTTTAGTGAAGAGCCCAATAAACAAAAAAGATTCGAAGCTATTATCACGGTACCCAAAGGACAATTAGTCGCTTCTGCAACCCACGAAGATCTTTACGCAGCTATCAATGAGGTAGAACAAAAATTAGAACGCCAACTCAACAAACTGCGCCATAAACCGGAAGCTCGTCGTACCGACAAACCGGAAGTAGAAGAAGTTGAATAAAATTTAATATGATGAAAAATAGCGCTTTCAAGCGCTATTTTTTTGCTTGACGCTCTACGGTTGCTTGCTTATTGTGTCTTTACATTCAAAGAGAAATCACCTTCTTATGCACTTAACCTCACTGTTCTTTTTTGACTTCTTTTTTCTCCAATAACCTTGGAGGCATGGTCGTTGACAGAAGATAAGTCAAAAACGAACAGGAAGCCTCCCACTGGGAGGCTTTTTTACAAGGACATTTTTATGACTGAAAAGCACTATTCACTTGAAGAGATCCGCTTGCGACTGAACGAGCTTGATGATCAACTGCTAAACCTACTGGCAGAACGTCGAAAGTTCAGCATTGAAGTCGCTAAAAGCAAAGT
>NZ_NDIO01000048.1:0-6635 GCF_002241085.1 Vibrio sp. V03_P4A6T147 | reverse complement strand
ATTTAGATATATCGTATTGTTTTTAATCGCTATTGACTATTTTAAATTGTTCAATGATCACTACGGCCACTTAGAGGGTGATGAAGCATTGAAATCTGTTGCGACCAGCTTAAAAAAATTGGATTTTGGCGGTGAAAAACTGGTTGCTCGCTTTGGTGGAGAAGAGTTTTGTGTAGTTTTGGCGAGCGACATCGAAATTGATGGTCAAGCTTATGCTAAACGACTGATCGAATCGGTTGAATCGCTGCGCATCACCCACCAATTTTCCCCGGCGAAGAAGACGCTTTCAATCAGCGTTGGAGGGGTTGAAATTGATACCCCACAGTTGAATCACTATCTAGATTTCTTTCATGTGGCTGATAGAGCACTTTATGCAGTCAAAGCACAAGGAAGAGGTCGTTATCTCGTGCAAAAATTCACCTCTAATCTCCCGTTAACATTGCCTGTTCAATAATCTTTACGCAGTAAATTCTGTTTATTTTTGCAATGCTTGTTTAATAAATAAGCAGTGGAATTGCTCTATTTGATTGCCTGTATTACCGTACTAGCTAACTAGTCTATTGATATTTGTGTGAGTGGTATGACACAGTCTGATTCTCGTGAACATTTTGGTTCACGTCTTGGTTTTATTCTTGCGGCGGCGGGTGCGGCGGTTGGCCTAGGTAATATCTGGGGCTTTCCAACCCAAGCGGCAAGCAACGGCGGCGGCGCATTCTTATTGGTTTATTTGGTGATGATCATGGTCGTTGCCTTCCCTATGTTAGTGGTTGAAATGGCGATAGGCCGTTTTGGGCAAGCAAACCCTGTTGATAGCATGCGCTCATTAACGCCTCATCCACTAGGTAAAATGGTCGGTGGCTTTGTCGGTTGGATTGGTTTGAGTGTTCCGAGTGCGGTACTGGCGTTTTACAGCATCGTCGGTGGCTGGCTAATCTGCTTTTTACTCGGTGCGATGACAGAGTTATTGGGTTTTGTGGAAATCACAGCTTGGTTGAAAGGGTTTAGTGTTGAGCGTAACTTATTCGGAACCTTAGTGTTTTATATTTTGACGATTCTAATCGTGCAAGGTGGTGTTAAAGACGGGATTGAAAAATGGTCAACGCGTTTAATGCCTGCATTGTTTGTACTGTTTGGTGTGCTGTTTGTTTACATCATGATGCAAACTGGAGCGATGGAAGGTTTACAACACTATTTAGTCCCTGATTTTTCAAAGGTGTTTGACAGACATCTCTTACTGGCGGCAATGGGGCAAGGTTTCTTCTCATTAACCATTGGTGGCTGCTCGATGTTGATTTACGGATCTTATCTGAGTAAGCAAGAAAACCTGCCGAAGATGGCACTAAATGTGACTTTAGTTGATACCGCCGTGGCTTTCATTGCTGGCCTTGTTGTGTTGCCTGCGATGTTTGTTGCGATGCATAAAGGGGTGGAAATCTATGCCGCTGACGGTTCTTTACTAAATTCAGATACGCTCGTTTTTACCGTGTTGCCATTGATGTTTGATAGCCTTGGTTGGATGGGGCAGGTGTTTGCTATCGTATTTTTCACTTTACTGACGATCGCCGCGTTAACCTCTTCTATCTCTATGCTGGAATGCCCTGTAGCCTTAGTCAGCGAGCGTTTTAATACGAAACGCGCACCAACAAGCTGGGTATTAGGCGCGTTAATTGCGCTAGTCAGTGTCGTTATTGTTTATAATTTTGGTGCGCTATTTGGCTTAGTGGCAACGGTTGCGACGCAATATTTGCAGCCGACAGCAGCGCTGATGTTCTGCCTATTTGGCGGTTGGGTATGGCGTCGTCACGCGAAAGTCAAAGAGTTAGAACAAGGTTTCCCTGAGTTCCAATTGGGTTGGTTTGGTAAAATCTGGCCTTGGTATGTGAAATTTGTCTGCCCTGTATTAGTGGCTACGGTGATTTGGGCTTCGTTCGGTTAATGAGTTACTTTCTTCATCCCACTCACGCTTAAACAGCATAAAGCCCTTTGAATAAGGGCTTTATTATTGAACTTATGTGTCTCTATTGTTTAGACTTATCGACAATTTAGACCATCGACGGTGGCATCAAGTGTCCCGTGGTCAGAGGTTCTAAATCGCTGTCTGCGACCTCTTCAATAAAATCGCCCACGACTTGCTCAACCATCTCATCGCTTTGCGAGAAGTAGGCGAGATGGAATACGGCATCTCCTTCATTAACAAGAGGCAGAGTTTGTTGGCCAATCACAATACCCCCCTTATTGGCTCTTAATTCGACTTCAACATGACCAAGCGGTGAGTTGATATAGGCAAGCACTTGTCCTTTTTCGACCTTGTCACCAAGCGTCACCACAGTGCGCAAGATGCCATCGCTTTCGGCTCTGAGCCAACTGGTTGATTTTGCGATGATCGATGTCGGTACGGCCTTGCGACTTTTGCGCATCATACCAATGGCTTGCATGGTGCGTTTCACACCGACAATACCCGCATTGATGGCAATAGGTTCAAATTTTAGCGCTTCACCTGCTTCATAAGTTAATACTGTGATGCCTGATTTCTCTGCTTCACTTCTGAGCGAGCCATTACGCAGTGGAGAGTCGATGATCACTGGGGTTGCAAATGCTTGGGCAATACGTAAGGTTTCAGGATTAGTGAGATCGGCGCGGATTTGTGGCAAATTCGTGCGATGAATAGCACCAGTATGCAGGTCAATGATGTAATCACAACGTAAAGCGACTTGGGAAAAGAAAGTATGTGCAATGCGAGAGGCGAGGGAGCCAGTTTCACTTCCAGGGAAGCAGCGATTGAGATCGCGTCGATCAGGAAGGTAGCGAGATTTATGAATAAAGCCAAAGGCATTGACGATGGGGACAACAATCAGTGTCCCTTTTAGTTTTTGCGGGTCAATGGAGTTGATCAGTTGACGGACTATTTCAACGCCGTTCAGTTCATCACCATGGATGGCGGCATTGACCATTAAGGTTGGGCCAGTGGATATTCCATTAATGATTTCGATAGGGATAGAGAGTGGCGAGTGTGTATAAAGCTTAGCCGCTTCTAGCTCCATTGCCTTGCGCGTTCCTGGGGGAACTGAATCCCCCAGGAAATGAAATGCTGTGTTTTTCCTAACCTTTGCCACGTGTTTTTGTCCCTTTCGTTGCCGCATTTTTTTCAATAAATTCGACAATCAACCCGGCGATATCTTTACCAGTAGCGGCTTCAATACCTTCAAGACCTGGCGATGAATTGACTTCCATCACTAATGGGCCACGTTCCGATCGCAAAAGATCCACACCCGCAACATTGAGACCCATAATCTTCGCCGCATCGATAGCCGTCTTACGTTCTAGAGGGGTGATTTTTACCAAAGAGGCCGTTCCACCGCGGTGTAGGTTAGAGCGAAACTCACCATCGGCACCTTGCCGTTTCATGGCTGCGATAACTTTGTCGCCAATAACGAAACAGCGAATATCGGCGCCACCAGCCTCTTTGATGTACTCTTGCACCATGATATTGGCTTTCAAGCCCATGAACGCTTCGATCACACTTTCTGCTGCTTTGCGTGTTTCCGCTAACACTACACCGATGCCTTGAGTTCCTTCAAGTAATTTAATCACTACCGGTGCTCCTCCGACCATGTCGAGTAAGTCTTTGACATCATCGGGTTTACTGGCGAAACCAGTAATCGGCATACCAATGCCGCGACGAGACAATAGCTGCATTGAGCGAAGTTTATCTCTGGAACGGCTAATAGCCACAGATTCATTGACGGGATAAACCCCCATCATTTCAAATTGGCGTAATACCGCAGTACCGTAAAACGTAACGGATGCACCAATACGAGGAATGACTGCATCAAAACCCGCTAACTCTTCACCTTTAAAGTGAATTTCGGGTTTTTCAGAATTGATATTCATATAGCAACGCAGCCCATCAATCACTTTGACTTGGTGGCCACGGCTTTTACACGCTTCAATCAGACGCTTGGTTGAATACAACGAAGCATTACGTGACAGAATACCAATTTTCATTATTTGCTCTCCTCGAAAGCGATTAAAAACGATTTAGTTGGATTAACTAAAATTCGACGGTGCATTGCGGTGCGACCTAATAGCATACGAAAACCCATATTTTCGCGATTGGTTAACGTTATTTCAATGGGCCAAGTTTGGCCGCCCAAACTGACGTCTGATTGAATAACGTAACGTGACTCTTCATGGCCACCGGAATCACGGACGATTCGTTCATCAATGACTTTAGCTTCGCACACTGTGACCTTGTCATTATTGCGCTGCACAGGGTGGATCCAAAAGCGAACCCAAAGAGTCTCTTCCTTGATGAAGCTCTCTACCTTAAATGCGTGTAAGCACGACGTGCGGGCTCCGGTATCGACTTTGGCATTAATTTGCTCAATACCTAACCCTGGAAGGCTGAGAGTTTCTCGCCATCCGACAATCATTTCTTCTTTCATCGCAGTTTCAATATTTTTGGAGAATGTAAGACGCCGCTAAGGAGTAGCCGCATCCCCGATACAACTTTTAAATGGTGTTATCGCTTGAAGAGAGTGTGGTGAATAACTCTAGGAACTTCAAGGGGGCGAACTCTAGCAGTCACAAAAAATGTGCGCTAATGAAATTAATTTGCCTTATCGATAAAATTAATTGATAGAAAAAGAGGTAAGGATTGATGCCGAATTCCGCTGCCAAAGCAAGATATTCATCAACTTGCTATTACACGCTGGTTGAAGAATTCGACATCAGAGTGGGTTAAACTTTCGCTGGAATATGCTCTAGTAGGGCAACCATTTGCTCCCAGAAAAGGTCGACTGTGTCGATCTTCACTTTCTCATCCGGTGAGTGAGGGAATTTAATGGTTGGGCCAAACGAAACCATATCCATTTCTGGGTAAGGTTTTTTGAAAAGACCACATTCTAGGCCAGCATGGATCACCATGATATTCGGTTTATGACCGTAAATACCTTGGTACATGTCTCTGAAAATAGCCATGATCTCTGAATCGGCATCTGGTTTCCAGCCCGGATAAGCACCAGTAAAGGCAATTTCCGCATTCGCTAGCTCAGCAACGGATTTGAGCATGCTTTCAACCTGTTGGCGACCTGAATCAATCAGAGAACGAATAAGGCATAACACAGTCACAGAGTTTTCTTGCGTGGTAATCACACCGACATTCAATGAGGTTTCAACTACGCCTTCAATTTCATCGCTCATCCGGATCACACCGTTTGGACACGCGTTTAATGCGGCAATAAAACGTTGTTGATCAACAAGAGCGAAGACATTTTCTGCATTTTCTTGCGGGTTGTTGAAAGTGACAATTCCTGTTTCGACGCGTCCAAGCTCTTCTTTCACTAGCTGGGTATAGGTGCTAAATAGCTCATCCAGTTTTACCCCATTTTCGGCAGGAATGGCCACGGTGACAAACGCTTCTCGAGGAATGGCGTTACGTAGGCTACCACCGCGAAACTCGATCAAACGTAAATCAAGTTCTTGTGCGTGACTAGCAAGAAAGCGAGCCAGCAGCTTGTTAGCATTCCCACGGCCAGTATGGACGTCACACCCAGAGTGACCTCCTTTTAACCCTTTCAAAATCAATTGATGTGTTACGTAACCAGCAGGCATGGCTTGTCGTTGGATATTAAAAGTCATTGCGCTATCAATACCACCAGCACAGCCCATATATACTTCGCCCTCTTGTTCTGAATCAGTATTGAGCAGGATCTCTCCTTCTAACCAACCCGCTTCAAGGCCGAAAGCACCTGTCATACCCGCTTCTTCATCAATCGTCAGTAACACCTCAATAGGGCCGTGCTTGAGCTCTTTTGACGCGAGAACAGCCAAACATGCTGCCATACCCATACCGTTATCGGCACCTAAAGTGGTTCCTTTGGCTGTTACCCATTCGCCATCGATATACGGTTGGATAGGGTCCTTAGCAAAGTCGTGCTGCGTGTCTTCGTTTTTTTGCGGCACCATATCAATATGAGCTTGTAGAACCACACCTTTCTTATGTTCCATGCCAGCTGTCGCTGGTTTTTTTATGAAAACGTTACCGGTTGGATCTCGGCGTACCGCTAAACCCTGCTCTGTCGCCCACTGGATGATGTGTTGGGCTAAGGCTTCTTCATGCTTAGACGGGTGAGGAATGGAACAGATTTTATCGAAAAATTGCCATACGGGTGCCGATGACAATTTACTGATTTCAGAATAGAACTCAGACACGGAATACTCCTTTTATTCGAGCTTGCCAGATCATGAACAGGCGAAATGTTTCTTTGGTAGCGATATCGACTAGATCTGAGCATGACTTGTAGTGGTGGACAGCATACCACTCTCGACAATCAGCGAGTAGCCTCACCGCTTGAGAATTGTTTTATTGGTGTCACATTAAATCGACTGTAGCGTATAGAAGAGATGACACAATCGGCGATGAGATTCTTCCCCTTACCGCCTAATAATCATTTTTTGCTGATATTTGTGTAATTTAATTACTTAAATCTGTTGATGTAGATCATTAAAATAAAATTATGTGATTTTTATCACGCTAAATATTGTAATTTAATTTCTTGGTGGTATATTTGTAACCAACTTCGAAAGCGAAGAAAAAATGCTCAAAGGATGAGTCCGTTTATCGCCTCCATGGA
>NZ_NDIO01000010.1:0-6720 GCF_002241085.1 Vibrio sp. V03_P4A6T147 | reverse complement strand
GTTTTACAGCGCGTCTAATGTGTCAGATGAAAATAATAAACAATAATCAAGGAAGAAGGATGATAGATATCACACCAGATATTTGCGATAAATTTGAATCGCAAATCAATATATTGGATTTGCCTTTGCAAACTTTTGGTTTAAGGAGTGCTTTTTGGGGGCAAATTGTCACCGTGCGTTGCTATCACGATAACTCTAAAGTTCGTGACGTATTAAGCCAAAATGGTAAAGGTAAAGTTTTAGTCGTCGATGGTAACGGTTCGTGTCAAAGAGCCTTATTGGGTGACCAACTGGCGATCATGGCGATTGAAAACGGTTGGGAAGGGGTCATCATTTATGGAGCGATACGCGATGTTGCTGCGTTATCGCAAATGGATTTAGGTGTGAAAGCGTTAGCGAGTTGTCCACTTAAGACCGATAAGAGAGGTGCAGGCGAAATTAATGTGACGCTGACTATCCTCAACCAGATGATTCAGCCGGGTGACTATGTTTATGCCGATTGGAATGGTGTTTTAACGTCAACTCAAGCGCTAGACTGGCACTAGAATCTGAAACCCACCCCAAATTGAACGCCTTGTTGCCACTCTTGATAATCAAGGGTGGCATGTAAATCAACGTTTTCTGACAGTTGAAGTCGGCTAGATAGCTCCGCCGCCATAGCATCGGCACTGCTCGTATCATTCGGATTACTGGCGGCTGACCGTAAGGTGCTTTTTAGTGATAATTTTGGGGTTAGCTGGTAGCTAAGGCCACTTAAAAAACCACTTTCGGATCCGTAGTCGGAATTATTTATCCTCGCTCCAATGTACAGATCTAAATTGTCAAAAAGGTTATAAGAATAACCGCCATCAATAGTCCAACTATCAAATTGTTGACCATCACTTTCGCTTGAAAGAAATAAGCGATGTGGAGATTGGCTCTGTGAAGAAGGAAGTGCAGGTAAGGTATTGGCTATGCTAGATAAAGAAACAAGCAGAAATAAACATAGTGCGACTTTTAGTTTCATCTGCCTCTCCTTATTATTGTTTTGAGTTACTGCGTCCACTGCGGTAACAACAATTAAAGCACAAATTTCACACGATGACAGCGTTATGTATATAGCATTTTGTTATTTGCTTATGTGTAAAATGGTTGTGCTTAATGTGCAATAAGTATCTTATTTGTGTTGTGTTTTTTAATTTGATTAATTCGGAATGACTATAAAAAATAGCAGATTTTCGTTGACTAATGATGACGAAGTAAGGTAAACGTAAGGGCAATTAAACACACGAGTATTTAAATTTTTCTATGTTACAGCGCAGCCTAGTAGTAATGACAACCACCATTATTATTACCGACATGACACATGTTGGGGCGGGCCGCTGAGCGAAAAGTTTTTACAAAAAAGGCCTGTATCCCACCAGATACAGGCCTTTTTTTATACCAATTTGAACTGTTTTGGAGGAAGGGATGCGAGTATTAAAGTTTGGAGGTTCATCGTTAGCCGATGCTGATCGTTTTTTAAGGGCGGCAGATATCATCGTTAACAATGTACAGCAAGAAGAAGTCGCCGTTGTGCTCTCTGCACCGGGAAAAACCACCAATAAATTAGTGGCCGTTATTGAGAGTGCTTTGCGTAATGGCGAAGCAGAACGCCAAATAGCGGAGCTTGAATTCTCATTTTTCGATCTACTCGCTGGCATCAAAGCACAATTACCTAATGTGGATTCGGCCGCTTTTGACAATCAAGTAAAAACGTCACTGTCTCAGCTGCGTCAATTTGTACACGGCATTAATTTACTCGGTATGTGCCCAGACAACGTCAATGCGCGCATTATTAGTAAAGGTGAGCGAGTCTCTATCCAACTGATGAAAGCGGTACTTGAAGCAAAAGGACAAGCGGCTGCATTGATTGACCCAGTACAATATCTTTTTGCTAAAGGTGAGTATCTTGAGGCAATGGTCGATGTTGAGATCTCCACGCAAAATTTCAAGCAAAATCCACTTCCGCAAGCACATGTTAACATTATGCCGGGTTTCACGGCTGGTAATGAAAAGGGTGAATTGGTCTGTCTAGGCCGTAATGGCTCGGATTATTCTGCGGCTGTGCTTGCGGCATGTTTACGTGCAGATTGTTGTGAGATTTGGACCGATGTCGATGGCGTTTATAACTGTGACCCACGTTTGGTTGCGGATGCTCGTTTATTAAAATCACTCAGCTACCAAGAAGCGATGGAGCTTTCGTATTTTGGCGCGTCAGTGTTACATCCCAAAACTATTGCACCGATTGCACAATTTCATATTCCGTGTCTTATCAAAAACAGTTTTAACCCTCAAGGCGCAGGCACGCTGATTGGTCAAGATACTGGTGAAGATAAGCTGGCTATTAAAGGTATTACTACACTCAATAATTTGACTATGGTCAACGTCTCCGGCCCTGGCATGAAAGGCATGGTCGGAATGGCTAGCCGTGTGTTTGGCGCGATGTCTGCCGCAGGCGTTTCTATTGTGCTGATTACACAATCCTCTTCAGAATACAGCATCAGTTTCTGTATTGAGGCGCAAGATAAAGCCCTTGCCAAAAGCGCATTATCGGAAGCGTTTGAACTGGAATTAAAAGATGGCCTACTTGAGCCTGTCGAGTTTATGGATGACGTTGCGATTGTCACTCTGGTTGGTGATGGCATGCGCACTTCGCGCGGAGTGGCTTCTCAATTTTTCTCATCGCTGGCTGAAGTTCACGTCAATATTGTTGCCATTGCACAAGGCTCTTCCGAGCGAGCTATTTCGGCGGTGATTCCAGAAGATAAAATTTCAGAAGCGATCAAGGCTTGTCATGAAAATCTCTTCAATTCTAAGCATTTCTTGGATGTGTTTGTGGTCGGTGTTGGCGGTGTCGGAGGCGAATTAGTTGACCAAATTCATCGTCAGCAAGCCAAACTAGCTGATAAAGGAATTGTGATTCGAGTGTGTGGCCTTGCAAATAGTAAGGCACTATTGCTGGATAGCGAAGGCTTGCCGCTGGAGCATTGGCGCGATCGAATGCATAGCGCGAGTGAAGAATTTAGCCTCGCAAGGCTTATCTCTCTAGTGCAGCGTAACCATATCATTAACCCTGTCTTAGTTGATTGTACTTCCAGTGAAGTGATTGCCAACCAGTACGCCGAATTTTTGGCTGCGGGTTTTCATGTTGTGACGCCTAATAAAAAAGCCAATACCGCAAGCATGGCCTACTATCACCAGCTGCGTGAAGTGGCGCGCAACTCGCGCCGTAAACTGATGTACGAAACGACGGTTGGTGCTGGTTTACCTGTGATTGAAAACTTGCAAAATCTCATTGCCGCTGGTGATGAGTTGGAAAAATTCAGCGGTATTTTATCTGGCTCTCTTTCGTTTATTTTCGGCAAACTGGATGAAGGTATGACTCTTAGTCAAGCTACGCAGCTAGCTAAAGAGAAAGGTTTTACTGAGCCTGATCCTCGTGATGATCTGTCGGGAATGGATGTGGCTCGTAAGCTGTTAATTTTAGCTCGTGAGGCGGGAATGCCTTTAGAACTGGATGATGTAAAAGTCGATCTTGCTTTGCCGCCGGGTTTCGATATTTCGGGTACAGTTGAAGAATTTATGGCGCGCTTGCCACAGGCTGATGCTTATTTCCAAGAGTTATCCACTAAGGCCGCAGCCGAAGGTAAGGTATTACGTTATGTGGGTGAAATATCAGAAGGCCAATGCAAGGTGAAAATTGCAGTGGTCGATGAAAATGACCCCATGTTTAAAGTCAAAGATGGTGAGAATGCACTGGCGTTTTATAGCCGTTATTATCAACCGATTCCATTGGTGTTGCGTGGTTATGGGGCGGGTACAGAAGTAACAGCAGCAGGGGTGTTCTCTGATGTGATGCGTACCTTAGGTTGGAAGTTAGGGGTTTAATTGATGAGTTCAAGTGACATGAGTGTGGTGGTGTATGCCCCAGCTTCAATTGGTAATGTGAGCGTTGGGTTTGATGTTTTAGGGGCGGCCGTGTCGCCAATTGATGGCAGTTTATTGGGGGATCGCGTTGAAATTAAAGCGGGCAGCGAACCTTTTGTACTCGAAACTGTAGGTCGCTTTGTCGACAAGTTGCCTGAAGATCCAAAGCAGAATATTGTTTACGATTGCTGGCTTGTTTTTACCAGAGAGCTTGAAAAAAAGAGCATTGTAGTAAAGCCGTTGCAAATGACGTTAGAAAAAAATATGCCGATTGGTTCTGGTTTAGGTTCCAGTGCTTGTTCAATTGTTGCAGCTTTAGATGCGTTGAACCAGTTTCACGGTAACCCACTTAATCAGACTGAGCTTTTAGCGCTGATGGGCGAAATGGAAGGTAAAATTTCAGGCGGTATACATTATGATAACGTTGCCCCCTGCTACTTAGGCGGCGTGCAATTGATGCTTGAAGAGCTAGGTATCATCAGCCAAGAAGTGCCTTGTTTTGACGATTGGTATTGGGTGATGGCGTATCCTGGGATTAAAGTTTCCACAGCCGAAGCGCGAGCGATCTTACCTTCACAATATCGTCGACAGGACATCATTGCGCATGGTCGTCATCTCGCAGGTTTCATTCATGCTTGTCACTCAGGTCAGCCTGAGCTAGCGGCTAAACTGATCAAAGACGTGATTGCTGAACCGTATCGTGAGAAACTTCTGCCCGGCTTTTCGGATGCGCGTAAATACGCTGCATCAGCCGGAGCGCTCACCACTGGCATTTCCGGCAGTGGCCCAACACTGTTCAGTATTTGCAAAGAAAAAGAGGTTGCCGAGCGAGTTGCTCGTTGGCTTGAACAACATTATGTACAAAATGAAGAAGGATTCGTCCATATTTGTCGCTTAGACAAAAATGGCTCGACCGTTACAGGAAGTGCTCTATGAAGCTTTACAACATAAAAGAAAATGATGAACAAGTCTCTTTTGGCCAAGCCGTACGCCAAGGATTAGGACGCAATCAAGGGCTGTTTTTCCCAGCAGAGTTGCCTCAGTTTGATGATATTGACGCGTTACTAGCCGAAGATTTTATCTCTCGTAGTACAAAAATTCTCAGCGCCTTGATTGGTGATGAATTACCCGCAGAGCAAGTGAATGCGATGGTTGATGCGGCTTTTCAGTTTCCAGCACCGATTAAGCAAGTGAAAGACGGCATTTATGCTCTAGAGCTTTTCCACGGCCCAACGCTGGCATTTAAAGATTTTGGTGGTCGCTTTATGGCGCAGTCACTGGCCGCCGTTTCAAATGGTGGACAGATCACCATTTTAACCGCGACTTCTGGTGATACTGGCGCTGCGGTGGCTCATGCCTTTTATGGAATGCCCGACATCAAGGTCGTGATACTTTACCCTAAAGGTAAGATCAGCCCGTTACAGGAAAAACTCTTCTGCACTCTGGGCAACAATATTCACACTGTCGCGATAAATGGTGACTTTGATGCTTGCCAAGCGTTAGTTAAGCAGGCTTTTGATGACGCCAAGCTTCGCCAAGAGATCGGTTTAAACTCTGCAAATTCAATCAATATCAGTCGTTTAATGGCACAAATTTGCTACTACTTTGAGGCCGCATCACAATTAAGCAAAGCTCAGCGTGAAAACTTAGTCATCTCTGTACCGAGTGGCAACTTTGGCAACCTAACCGCTGGTCTGTTGGCAAAAGCATTGGGCTTACCTATCAAGCGTTTTATCGCGGCAACCAATGCCAATGATACCGTTCCTCGTTACTTAGAAACGGGTCAATGGGATCCAAAACCCACTGTCGCGACCACATCGAATGCGATGGATGTGAGTCAGCCGAACAACTGGCCGCGCATCGAAGAGCTTTGTCGCTTAAAGGGCTGGGGGCTAGATACCTTAGGTAAAGGTGCGGTATCTGATGCACAAAGTGCGGATTCAGTTCGTGAACTTTACGCGCAAGGTTATTTGTGTGAACCGCATGGTGCCATTGCGTATCGAGTTTTGGATGAGCAGTTACAAGCGGGAGAAACGGGGCTATTTTTGTGTACTGCGCACCCTGCCAAATTTAAAGAAGTCGTTGACGATGTGCTAGGCACTGACATTGAATTACCTGCTCCTCTTGCAAAACATGCAGTGATGGCGTTGCTTTCTGAAGAGTTAGACAATGATTTTGACGCTCTAAAAACGGTGTTAAGACGCGTTCAGCCTTAAAGAGATCCTGATTTCATCTTATTGAAGTCAGGATGATATTCCTCTAACGATAAAAATGGCGCTCATTGAGCGCCATTTTTGGATATAAATATTCTCATCAACGCTATGATTATAGCGTCTCAGTGAAGGTACGTGCGATAACGTCACGTTGCTGTTCTTGAGTCAATGAGTTGAAACGAACAGCGTAACCAGAAACACGAATCGTCAGTTGCGGATACTTCTCAGGGTGTGCAACGGCATCTTCAAGAGTTTCACGCTTAAGAACGTTCACATTTAGGTGCTGACCGCCTTCGATGCGAGGTGCTGTTTCAATCGCAACTTCACGGCTTTCATACTCACCAAGGTCGCTGACCGCGATAACTTGATCTGCTTGGTAGCCTGCGTTAGCGGCAACGCAACGTGCTTCATTCTTTTCGTTATCGAGTAACCAGATAGAATTTAGTAGGTTGTCGTTTGCTGCTTTTGTAATTTGAATGCCTTGAATCATCACTATCTCCTAGTCCACTTAAGTGGCGTTATTGGTGTTTATTTTCTAACTTTGTTGAGTTGGTTATTA
>NZ_NDIO01000299.1:0-6721 GCF_002241085.1 Vibrio sp. V03_P4A6T147 | reverse complement strand
ACATTAACTGTCTATGAAAAAGGCAGTGAAGTGATTCGTATGATGCATACGTTATTGGGTGAAACGAATTTCCAAAAAGGGATGAAGCTCTATTTTGAGCGTCATGACGGCACTGCCGCTACCTGCGAAGATTTTGTTGCAGCGATGGAAGATGCTTCTGGCGTCGATCTTACCCAATTCCGTTTATGGTATAGCCAATCTGGTACACCGATTGTTTCAGTGAGCACTGAATATGACGCACAACAGAAAACCTATGCCTTAACCGTAGAGCAAACAACCGAACCAACGCACGAGCAAAAAGAGAAAGCAGCGCTGCATATTCCTTTTGATGTTGAGTTATACACCGCTCATGGTGATGCAATTGAGTTACAATGTAACGGAAAGCGAATCTCTAATGTACTGAACGTAACACAGGCCAAGCAGACCTTCGTGTTTGAAAATGTGCCAGAGAAACCGATCCCTTCCTTGTTGCGCGAATTTTCAGCACCAGTGAAACTGGAGTATGACTACAGTGATGATGAGCTTATCTTCTTGATGGTCAATGCTCGTAACGAATTTGCTCGCTGGGATGCAGGCCAAATGTTGTTAGCCAAATATATCCGTAGCAATGTGTTTGGAGTGCAGTCGGGTAAGGCGGCGGATTTGCCTGAATCGGTAGTTGATGCATTCCGTGGTGTGTTACTGAGTGAGGCTCTAGAGCCTGCTTTTATTGCGGAAATGCTCTCATTGCCTAGCCATAATGAGGTTTCAGGTTGGTATAAACGTGTGGATGTTGATGCCATAGCGACCGTACTTAAAGCGATGAAAGTACAGCTTGCTAACGCATTGCAAGATGAGCTCAATGCGGTTTACCACAGTTTAAAACAGACAGCATACAGCATTGAACACAGTGCAATTGGTGAACGAGCATTGCGCAATACTTGCCTTGCTTATTTAGCTTATACCGACCAAGGCAATGATTTGGTGCTGGCTCAGTATCACAGCGCCAACAACATGACTGACACCATCGCCGCTATGAGCGCTGCGAATAGTGCACAGCTTATGTGCCGTCAAGCACTGATGGATGATTACAGCAATAAATGGAAACACGATGGATTAGTGATGGATAAATGGTTTGCACTGCAAGGGACGAACCCCGCGCCAAGTGTTTTGGATACCATTCAACAAACCATGAAACATGAAGCATTTAGCTTAAAAAATCCAAATCGTACTCGTAGTTTAATTGGTTCATTCCTCAGCGCAAACCCAGTTAATTTCCATGCAAAATCGGGTGAGGGATACCGTTTTGCAGGGCAGATACTGCGTGAACTCAATGATAGTAATCCCCAAGTTGCGTCGCGTTTAATTGATCCTTTACTTAAATTCAGGCTCTACGATGAAACTCGTCAAGCAATGATGAAATCGGAGTTGGAGACTTTGAAGTCAATGGATAATTTAGCTCGGGATCTCTTTGAAAAAGTAACAAAAGCGCTCGAATCTTAAGGATCTTAACTCTACTAAGAGCGAGGTGATAGATACGTCTCCTCGCTCTATTTTGGTTAACGGCTATGAAGCAATACTATTTTACTCTCAATATTTCTTATCAAACTTACTTAGCGCACTATTCTGGTGTAGCAAGCTCTGTACAAGTCTACACAGATCAAGGTTTACGCCTTCAGCTACCCGCGTCTCGATTTCGTCCATTTCTTAGCCAAATTGGAGTAAAAGGTCGATTTCGGCTGACAACTGACCAAAATAACAAGTTTGTAAAGTTAGAAACTCTGTGAGCCGCTGATTTTCTAGATATTTAAATAGGAATCTTAATCACATTCTCAAACATTTCACCTCATACCTGCCCTAAAACTGTTAACTATTTGTCAATAAAGCTTTTACAATAAAGCAAGCATTACCAATGGTAAGCGCTATGCTTACCGCATACCCTACAAAAATAATAATCTTGGAGTCTACTATGACTGCGCGTGAAACTTTAGTGCCAGTTCTGCTTGAAAAAGTGTACAAACTGATTCAAGACAAACTCGATCTTGCTCATCAACCGCTCGTGACCCAACTTGCTCAACATCTATTTAGTAACATTTCGAAAGATGATCTGACTGAACGTAATGAATCTGACTTATATGGTGCAATAGTTAGCCTATGGCACCATATTAACGAGAAAAACCCAGAGGAGCGTTCAGTGCGGGTATTTAACCCGACAGTAAGCCGCCAAGGTTGGCAGTCAACGCACACGATTGTTGAAATAGTAATCCCTGATAGTCCGTTTCTTGTGGACTCCATTAAAATGGCGCTCAGCCGTTTGGATTTATCGTCACACCTCATGCTCAATGGTCCAACGCAAATCTCGCGCACCGATAACGGTGTTATTACTTCGGTAAACCAAGGTGAGGGTGTTCTGCAATCTCTTTTTCATATTGAAGTCGACCGCCTTAGTAGCAAAGAAGCGATGACACAGTTGAAAAATGAGTTGCTTAGTATTTTGAGCGATACAGCTTTAGTGGTGCAAGACTGGCAACCAATGTCAGAAAAACTGGTGCAAGTGATTGCGCAATTGGAGACACAAAAAGAATTCATTCCTGTAGAAAGTGATCGTTACGAAGAAACCATCAAATTCTTAAAGTGGATGGGAAATCATAATTTCACTTTCATGGGGTACAAAGAATACGACCTCGTGACGGTCGAAGGCGATACTGAACTGAGACCAACAGCAGAAAAAGGGTTGGGTTTATTTTCTGATTCAAAACGTGTACGCAGCGTAAAATTATCTGACTTTCCTGATTCCGCGCGCCTTGAAGCCAAAAAGCCTTTTTTATTGATTGTCACTAAAGGCAATACCCAATCACGTATCCACCGCCCAGCTTATACCGATTATATCGGCGTTAAAAAGTTCGACAAAGTAGGTAAAGTGATCGGTGAACATCGTTTCACTGGCCTATATACCTCGGCGGTGTACAACCAAAGTGTCGAAACTATTCCGCTGATCCGCGAAAAAGTAGAACGTATCCTAAAAGCCAGCGGTTATCGTGCAGGCTCGTATTCCTATAAAGCGCTGCACAATATTCTAGAAAACTATCCTCGTGATGAGTTACTGCAAGCACGTGAAGAAGAGATGTTAGAAGTTGGGATGGGCGTAGTGCAAATGCAAGATAGGGATTTGCTGCGTCTGTTTGTTCGTAAAGACCCGTTTGGTCGTTTCTTCAGCTGTATGGTCTATGTGACCAAAGAGCGCTATAACACCGAGCTTCGCCGCCAAACGCAACGAATTTTCAAACAGTACTTTGGTTGTGAGCAAGATGTTGAGTTCACCACTTATTTTTCAGAAAGCCCATTGGCAAGAACACACTACATCGTACGTGTTGATAACAACAATATGGATGTCGATGTAAAAACGGTAGAGCAGAATTTAATGGAAGCATCATCAACTTGGGATGATCGTTTATCAGATGCGATCGTAGCAAACTTTGGAGAGAGTAAAGGACTGCCATTATCGAAAGAATACATGCGTGCATTCCCTCGTTCTTACAAAGAAGACATGATGCCGGGTTCAGCGGTGGATGATATCCAGCGATTGGAAGCCTTAGATGAAGAGCACAAACTCGGCATGTTGTTCTATCGCCCACAAGAAGAAGCGGCCGATTCAAAAGCGGTGCGGTTAAAACTCTATCACCGTGACGAGCCAATCCATCTTTCTGATGTGATGCCGATGTTGGAAAACTTAGGACTGAGGGTGATCGGAGAGTCACCTTATGAAGTACGCAAGTTAAATGGACAAACGTATTGGATCTTAGATTTCTCAATGCTGCATAAGAGCGATAAGAGTGTCGATCTTCGAGAAGCGAGAGATCGTTTTCAACAAGCATTTGCGGCTATTTGGGCTGGTGAATTAGAGAGTGATGGCTTCAACCGACTAGTACTCGGTGCTTCATTAACTGGGCGCGAAGTATCGATTCTTCGTGCTTATGCGCGTTACATGCGCCAAGTGGGTTTCCCATTCAGTCAACAATATATTGAAGATACACTCAGCCATTATCCAGATGTAGCAAAAGGGCTGGTGGAACTATTCTTAAAGCGGTTTGATCCTAAACACAAAGGGGCTCAAAAAGGACAAACGGATCTTATCAACGCTATTACTGAAGAGTTAGATCGTGTTGATAGCTTGGATGATGATCGTATTATTCGTCGTTATATGGAGATGATCAGTGCGACGATCCGTACTAACTACTTCCAGTTGGATGAAAACAATCAGATCAAACCTTGGCTTTCTTTAAAAATGAAACCGAAAGAGATTTCTGAAATTCCAGCTCCTGTGCCGGCTTTCGAAATCTTCGTTTATGCGCCTGATATTGAAGGTGTTCATTTACGTGGTGGTAAAGTAGCACGTGGCGGATTACGTTGGTCTGATCGCCAAGAAGATTTCCGTACCGAGATTTTAGGGTTAGTGAAAGCGCAACAGGTAAAAAATACCGTTATTGTTCCTGTGGGAGCAAAAGGTGGTTTTGTGTGTAAGAAACAGCACATGTTTACCACGCGTGATGAGATCTTTGCCGAGGGACAACGCTGCTATAAACGTTTTATTCGTGCATTACTCGATGTTTCCGACAATATTATTGAAGGTGAAGTCGTTCCACCTAAGAATGTCGTTCGTCATGATGAAGATGACCCTTACTTAGTTGTAGCCGCGGATAAAGGGACAGCAACATTTTCCGATTTGGCTAACTCAGTGTCAGCAGAATACAATTTCTGGCTAGGTGACGCTTTTGCTTCTGGTGGTTCAAATGGTTACGACCATAAAGCCATGGGGATTACAGCAAAAGGGGGATGGGAGTCAGTCAAGCGCCACTTCCGTGAGATGGGCATTAATTGCCAAACCACAGATTTCACAGCGATTGGCATTGGCGATATGGCTGGAGATGTGTTCGGTAATGGTATGCTGCTGTCTAAACACATCTGTTTGCAAGCAGCGTTTAACCATTTGCATATTTTCATCGATCCAACACCAAATTCAGCAAAAAGTTGGGAAGAGCGCAATCGCTTATTCAACACGCCACGATCTAGCTGGGAAGATTACAACGCAAAGTTGATCTCAAAAGGTGGTGGTATCTTCTCTCGCAAAGCGAAATCGATCACCTTAACGCCTGAAATTCAAAAAATGATCGGCACTAAGAAGGCTTCTGTTGCGCCTAATGAGCTGATTAAAATGATCTTGAAAATGGAAGTGGATCTTCTGTGGAACGGCGGCATCGGCACCTATGTTAAATCATCGAAAGAGAGCCATTCTGATGTGGGTGACCGTGGTAACGATGCTCTAAGAATTGATGGACGCGATCTTCGCACAAAAGTGATCGGTGAAGGCGGTAACTTAGGTATGACTCAACTTGGACGTGTTGAGTATGCATTAACTGGTGGTCGTGTTAATACCGACTTTGTTGATAACGTTGGCGGCGTCGATTGCTCGGATAATGAAGTTAATATTAAGATCTTCTTGAATGGCTTGGTGGCGAATGGTGATCTTACCGTCAAACAACGTAATCAGATCTTAGAGTCGATGGAAGACGAAGTAGGAGGCATCGTTATTGAAGATGCTTACGCTCAATCTGAAGCTATTTCTGTCACTGAGCAACAGGGTGTATCGTTAGTTAAAGAGCAAATTCGTTTCATCCATGCAATGGAAAAAGCAGGGCACCTTGACCGAGCATTGGAATACATTCCAGATGATGAAACTTTGCTTGAGCGTGAGAAGCAGGGATTTGCATTAACCCGTCCGGAGCTATCGGTATTAGTGGCATACGGCAAAATGGTGTTGAAAGAGGAATTGGCTTGTGAAGAGATTTCACACGATGAATTCCATTCACAGCAGTTGATCAACTATTTCCCTACGGAGTTACGTCGTAACTATTCTCAGCACATGCAACAACACCCACTTCGTGCAGAGATCATTGCTACGGCTCTGGCCAATCAGATGGTGAACGAAATGGGATGTAATTTCGTGACCCGTCTTCAAGAAGAGACTGGTGCGAATGTTGTCGATATTGCCAATGCTTACACTGCGGCAAGAGAAATCTATGGTTTAGGCCGTGTTCTTGAGCAGGTTCGTTTACTCGACAATAAAGCAGAAGCCGATGCACAGTACGATGTGATTTTCTTAGTACGCCGAACCTTACGCCGCTTATCTCGTTGGTTGCTGCGTAATCGTTCAGGTAAACAATCGGTCAAAGATTTGATTGCGCTTTATCAAACTGACGTCAATGCCGTTTCCGCTGAACTAGATAATATGCTCGTTGCTGAAGAGGTTGCAGAGCATAATGCCATGGCTCAAGTCTGGATTGATAAAGGCATTAACTCAGAACTGGCGAATTACGTTGCTCGTTTATCAAGCCTGTACTCAGCACTGGATATATCCACAGTGGCACGTGATAAAGGTAAGACTGTTGCTCAGACAGCTAAGCTTTACTTTAACTTAGGTGATCGTTTATCACTGCACTGGTTCTTAAAACAGATTAACGGTCAAGCGGTGGATAACAACTGGCAAGCACTAGCTCGCGCTGCATTCCGTGAAGATTTAGACTGGCAGCAGCGTCAACTCACTGCGCAAGTATTGAATTGTACTTGTGCACCAGAAGAACTCGATGTAATGAAAGCACTGGATGAATGGATTGCTAGTAATGAAGTGTCCTTAATGCGCTGGGAGAGTATCCTCAACGAATTTAAAGTTGGTGCAGTACATGAA
>NZ_NDIO01000059.1:0-6740 GCF_002241085.1 Vibrio sp. V03_P4A6T147 | reverse complement strand
TTATTGGGCTTGTCTTGACTCAATATCATGGCAAGTTATGTTTGTGACGAATTCGTTAATTAAGGATAGACCATGGATGCCGATCAACTCATTAACGCCATCACCCCCGAAGCTTACAAGCGATTAATGCACGCTGTTGAAACGGGTAAGTGGCCTGAAGGTACACCACTTTCACAAACACAGCGAGATTCATGCATGCAAGCTGTGATGTTGTATCAATCTAAGCATAATGTAGAAGCGGACCATATGACAGTTGCCGCTGGTGGAGAAATCAGTTTTAAGTCAAAAAATGAGCTGAAAAAGCGCTTTCAAAACGGACAAGACGATATTGTTCGAGTCAATCCAAACCACGAATGAGTCTATTTGACTTGTACAGAATACAAAAATCCCCAATTCATTGAGTTGGGGATTTTGTTAATGAGGGGAAAATATATTGTGGGTGCTTAAAGCTATAAGCTCATTTCACCACGTAATACTTCCTGCATTTTCTGCTTCACTTCTTCATAAGAAAGATTCTGGCTCAGTAAATAGTGAAGCTTGGCTAAAGCGGCTTCGGGTGTCATGTCGTAGCCGCTGATCACGCCTGCTTCTGCAAGGGCACAGCCTGTCGCGTAACCGCCCATGTTGACTTTACCTGCTAAGCACTGAGTTAAGTTCATGACGATCACGCCACGTTCTGAGGCTTCTTTTAAATGCGCTAATAGTTGCGCATTTTGAGGTGCATTGCCCACACCAAAAGTCAGCAAAATCATCGCGTTGACTGGCTGTAATAAGGTGTTGCGGATCACTTCGTGAGAGATGCCAGGGTACATGGTAATCACACCGATCGGTTGTGGTGTAATGTTATGGACTCGGAAGGCTCCTTGCGGCTGTTCGCCAACTTTAACGTTACTGCTGATTTGAATATTGATCCCAGCTTCTAACAGCGGAGGAAGGTTCGGCGAGGTAAACGCATTAAAACCATCGGCGTGTGATTTGACACTGCGGTTACCCCGCATCAACTGATTATTGAAGAATAACGTCACTTCATTAATGGGGTAATTAGCGGCGATGTGCAATGCATTAAGTAAATTCGCTTGTCCGTCAGAGCGCAATTCGGCCAACGGAATTTGTGAGCCTGTCACAATGACGGGTTTACCCAAGTTTTCCAACATGAAAGAGAGTGCCGATGCCGTGTAAGCCATGGTATCCGTACCATGTAAAATCACAAAGCCATCGTATTTATCATAATTATCTCGAATATCGTTGGCGATTTGTTGCCAATCTTCAGGCGTCATGTCTGAGGAGTCAATCAGAGGGTCATATTCATGAATGGTGAACTCAGGCATTTCAGGGCGCTGAAATTCAGGCATACTTGCGAGTTGTTTTTCCATGAAGCCCGCAATAGGGACATAACCATGGTCGGATTTTAGCATGCCGATAGTACCGCCAGTGTAGGCGATGTAGATATGTTTTCTTGCCATAGCTAGAAATCACTCGTGTAGGGGAACAGAGCGGGGGATTATAGCGTATTCACTTAATATAAAAAGGGGCGCTCAACACAAAGCACCCCAATGGTTTTTAGTCATTACAGATTGATATTGCTACTGAACTTGGCAGTTTAGGCAGAACGCATATTGCCCTTTCGGATCATTAAAATGGTTGAGTAAGCTGGCATCTTGCACCCATTGTTTGGCTACAGGTTGCAGCGATGCAGGCACTAGCGTTGATACATCAAAACCGAAGCGAACTTGCACTTGATTCATGATGTCTTGCAAGAATTGCTCAGCGGGTGAAAGGGGTTCTTCTACCCAATAAATATTGTAGGTCTCTAATTTTGCCAGCTTTGCAGCGAGCTTAATGGCATCATCAAAGTCACCCATTTGATCGACTAAACCATGATCCATCGCATCTTGTCCTGTCCATACGCGGCCTTGCGCGACCTGATCAACTTGTGCCAGTGAAAGGCCACGGTTCTCTCCCACCAAACTGATGAAACGCTGGTAACCATGGTTAATGCCCAGTTGCAGTGCGTCGGCCACGCCTTTTGTTAGCCCTGTGGTGACACCGACACCAGAAAAAGGTGAGGTTCCTACGCCATCGGTATAAACCCCCAATTTATTGAGTCCTTTTTCGAATGTGGTGATGACACTAAAAATACCAATCGAACCGGTTAACGTGGTTGGCTGCGCGATAATTTTATCCGCACTCATTGAAATCCAATAACCGCCAGACGCTGCAAGGCTCGACATTGAGACGACAACCGGTTTGCCTGCGTCTTTTAACGCTTGAATTTCATTACGAATAACTTCGGAGGCAAAGGCGCTGCCTCCTGGGCTGTCCACACGCAATACGACGGCTTTGACTTTATCATCGTTACGCGCTTGGCGAAGTAATGCGGCGGTGGTATCACCACCGACTGTGCCTCGTGGGTGATCTCCATCCATGATGGTACCACTAGCCACGATTACGGCTACATCGTCCATATCAGCGTTAAACTGTGGCCTAATGGTGGCTTGATATTCGTAGTAACCTACGGCGTTGTAGCTATCTTCTCCATTGCTGCCAAATGTTTCGGCGAGCGATAGGCGCATTTGTTGGCGAGTGGCCAATTCATCCACTAACCCTAATTTTAATGATAAAGCAGCGAGATCACCCTCAGTCGCTTTTAATTGCGTCAGAAATTCATCCATTGATGGGTTTAACGTTTTCCCATCAATCTTACGGTTGGTCGCTACGTCATCAACGTACGCTCCCCACAACTGCGTTAACCAGCGAGAGGCGGACTCTTTCGCCGCGTCGGACATATCGTCACGAATAAATGGCTCAATGGCTGATTTATAAGTCCCGACACGGAAAACGTGCGTATTAACATCCAGCTTTTCTAGCAAAGTTTTGTAGTACATTGAATAGGCACTGTAGCCTTTTAGCATCACTGCGCCATCCGGTGCCAAATAGACTTTATCGGCGTAGCTTGCCAAGTAATATTGGCTTTGATTATAGAAATCTCCCACCGCGTAGATGGGTTTGCCCGTGGCTTTAAATTCGTTCAGCGCTTTAGCAATGTAACGTAGCTTAGTGAGGTTGGGTTCAGGCATTTCTCCGAGAGCGAGCACAATGCCTGTGATTTTCGCATCGTCTTTCGCATGGCGAATGGTTTCTACCACATCAAATAATACATTTTCTTTGGGTAAGTCTTTGCCAAAAAATGAACCAGTCATTGAATCCATCGGATTGATGTAGGAACTCTGTTCAACAATCGGTCCCGATAAGTTCATCACTAATGCGGACTCTTTTTCTATGGTAGGCAGGGGAGAATCGGTATGCACATACAAGAAATAAATCAGTGCAATACTGAGCAAAAAGAACAGGTTGGTTAGGGCTAAACGAATAAAGGTGATGATTTTCCAAAAACCTTTAAATATCAAACCGATAAATCGAAATAGTGATTTCATTGTTTCTCCACTGCGGCTATTCGCAAGCGTGTTTAAATGAATCAAGGGATTAACCTTGAGATATTAATGGCTTACATCCTACGTGATCTAGTATACCCAAACAACCGCAAGATTGATCGGTGTTACAAAAATGTAAACACTTGTTTGATTTTTTTTGTGGGCAATAATATTCTGGTCAGACCATAACGCATAATTATAAAAGTGAAGTCGCCATGTACCCACATCTGTTAGAGCCTTTGGATTTAGGATTTACTCAGTTACGCAACCGTGTCTTGATGGGATCAATGCACACGGGATTAGAAGAGCACAAGGAAGGGCTCCATAAGTTGGCCGCTTTTTATGAAGAGCGTGCAAAAGGTGGGGTTGGGCTGATTGTGACGGGTGGGTTTTCGCCTAATCTGCGCGGTCGACTTCACCCCTTCAGTGCCGAATTTAGCAAGGTAAAACATGCGCGTGCACACCAAGTGGTGACCGAGGCAGTGCATCGCCAAGGTGGAAAAATCGCCTTGCAATTGCTGCACGCAGGCCGATACGCAATGCACCCTTTTGCCCAAAGTGCTTCGGCGATTAAAGCACCTATTGCGCGTTTTGCACCGAGTGAAATGAGTGCTCGTCAGATAAAAAAAACCATTGATGCCTTTGCCAGTAGTGCTGAATTAGCTCACCTTGCAGGATACGATGGTGTGGAAGTGATGGGCTCGGAAGGGTATTTGATCAACCAATTTATCTGTAAACGTACCAACATGCGTTACGACGATTGGGGCGGTAGTTACGAAAATCGTATCCGTTTACCCATTGAGATAGTGAAAGCGATTCGCGCAGTGGTTGGTAAAGAGTTCATCATCATTTTCCGTCTTTCAATGCTGGATTTAGTCGAAGAGGGCAGCACTTTTGAAGAGGTTTTAATGCTCGCTAAGGCACTTGAACAAGCTGGCGTGACCATTATCAATACAGGCATCGGTTGGCATGAAGCGCGTGTTCCAACGATAGCGACTCAAGTACCACGTGCTGCTTTTACTTGGGTAACGGAAAAAATCCGCCCACATCTCTCTGTGCCCGTCGTGACCTGTAATCGCATCAACACTCCAGAAGAAGCAGAAAAAATATTAGCAACGGGTCAAGCGGATATGGTGTCGATGGCGCGTCCGTTTCTTGCCGATCCAGAATTTGTTGCCAAAGCCGAGCAAGGAAAAGCCGCGCTGATCAATACGTGTATCGGCTGTAACCAAGCCTGTTTAGATAACGTATTTAAAGGCAAACGGGCCAGTTGCCTCGTTAACCCGCGGGCCTGCTATGAAACGGAAATGGTTATTCGCCCTGCGGCTCAGCCGAAAAAAATGGCGGTGATTGGCGCAGGTCCGGCGGGGCTTGCTTGCGCGACTACCTTGGCTGAGCGTGGGCATCATGTTGATCTGTTTGAAAAAAATGATCGCATTGGTGGCCAGTTCCGTTTGGCGATGCAAATTCCCGGCAAAGAAGAGTTTCGAGAAACCATTCGCTACTTTGCAAATCGCATTGATCAAACCGGTGTGCATCTGCATTTAGATACTGACGTCAATTTTGAGATGCTCGAACCGTACGATGAAGTAGTGATGGCGTCGGGTGTCGAGCCGAGAAAAGTAAAAATTGATGGTATTGATAACCTAGAAAAGGTGGTGGATTACCAAACGCTGATCCGTGAAAAAACACCCGTTGGCGAAAAGGTCGCGATTGTTGGTGCTGGCGGAATTGGTGTCGACGTCGCCACTATGTTGACTGAGCCGACAGAGCATACGCTTGATGATTGGCTGCATGATTGGGGCATCGATAAAGAGATTGCTTATCCCGGAGGTTTGTACCCATTTCCCGATTGTATGAGTGAGAAAACGGTGTGGCTATTGCAGCGTAGAAAAGGGCGTGTAGGTAAAGGCCCCGGTAAGACCACAGGTTGGATCCATAAACGCACCTTAGAAAAGCGTGGAGTGAATCTACTGGGTGGTGTCGGTTATGAAAAAATTGCCGCTGACGGTTTACATATCACGCTTGACGGTAATCCTTTGCTGTTAGACGCCGACAAAATTGTGATTTGTGCTGGGCAAGAATCGGTACGTCCTTTTGAAGATAAATGGGCATCATTGGGTGAGAAGATGCATGTGATTGGTGGTGCCGATTATGCTGGTGAGCTTGATGCTGTGCGTGCGATTCGTCAAGGGGTCGAGCTGGCGATCAAGTTATAATCTATGGTCCAAGCTAGCCGGTGGTGCTATCACTTGGAGTGATCAGCCAGCAATCGTAAAACAACAAAAGGCGCAAATCGCGCCTTTTGTCTTTCCTATGTTCGTGAAGAACAGTCTTCGCTTTGCTATAAAATGACCGTTTTGTTGCCATAAACAAAAACGTGATCGTTGATAACTTTGTTCAAGGCTTTACTCAGCACATTTTTCTCAACATCCCGTCCAGCTTGCGCCATGTTTTGCGCGCTGAATGTGTGATCAACCGGGATTACATCTTGCTTAATAATCGGGCCTTCATCTAAATCATTAGTGACAAAGTGCGCCGTCGCACCAATGATTTTTACACCGCGCTCGTATGCTTGCTGGTAAGGTTTTGCACCAATGAATGCCGGTAAAAAGCTGTGGTGAATATTAATAATTTTGTGATGGTACTTATCGACAAAACCAGGAGTGAGTACCCGCATGTATTTGGCGAGGACCAAATAGTCGGCGTGATATTGGTCCAGCACTTCTAACAATTTCTGCTCATGTTCCTCGCGGTTTAGCCCTTCATGAGAAACATGGTGATACGGGATATCAAACTTTTCGGTCAGATTTTGCAGCGTATCGTAATTGCCAATCACTGCAGCAATATCGACATCCAAGCTGCCATCATAATTCTTAATCAAAATATCGCCCAAGCAATGTGCTTCTTTAGTCACCAAAATAACGATGCGTTTGCGCGAAGAATCAATCAGTTTACGTTTTGCGTGTGCAGGCAAGGCTTGGTCAAGGTCGGCTAAAAGGGTGGTGTCGTTAAAGTAGCCTTCCAATTCAGTACGCATAAAAAAGTGACCACTGATGTTATCAACATACTCATTATTATGAATAATATTGAGTTGATGTTTATAACAAATGTTCGTGATTTTAGAGATAAGTCCGGGCGCATCACTACAATGAGTGAGCAGTGTTTTTCTTTCCATTATTAATTACTTCCGTGCATGATTTTTTTCGTTCTAAAAACTAATTCGTGAGCGTGTGAACGGTGAGGCGCCCCGCAATATAAGGGCTATAATTAATCTATTATTAAGTTGGTTTCAATATATAAACGGGT
>NZ_NDIO01000174.1:0-6800 GCF_002241085.1 Vibrio sp. V03_P4A6T147 | reverse complement strand
TATTGAAGTGCTTACTCCCGCTTCTGATCCCATATTCGCTCAAAAAAAAATGGCTGTTCAATGGCCAGATGTGATTATTTTAGATGTAGAAATGCCTCGTATGGATGGTATTACGTTTCTTAAGCAACTGATGGCGGAGCATCCGACGCCTGTCATCATTTGTTCTACACTGACGGAACGTGGTGCGGAAGTGACTATGCAAGCATTGCAAGCGGGTGCGTTGACGATTATCACTAAACCCAAAGCAGGGTTGAAAGATTTTCTACAAGAAAGTCGGCAGGAAATGTTAAGTGCGGTGCGCGCCGCCGCACAAGCAAAGCTAGAAAATATTGTTAAACCCAAACCTCATGTACTCAAGAAAGTACAGCAAACAATGCCGAATCCGAATCACTCGACATTAACATTGAAGACCACACAAAAAGTGGTCGTGATCGGCACATCTACAGGTGGGACACAAGCTTTAGAAGCGATCTTAACAGCATTGCCAGCAGTCTCTCCGGGGATTGTTATCGTGCAACATATGCCCGAAAAATTTACCGCGATGTTTGCTGACCGGCTCAATGGGCTTTGTCAAATAGAGGTCAGGGAAGCAAAGAATGGCGACCGAGTTCTTCCGGGGTTGGCATTGATCGCTCCGGGTGGCCGTCACATGCAACTGAATCGAAGTGGTGCACATTATCAAGTCGAAATCAAAGATGGCCCCGTAGTTAACAGGCATAAACCATCAGTCGATGTACTTTTTCGCTCAGCGGCAAAGCATGTAGGCCCTAACGCTGTCGGTTTTATTTTGACGGGAATGGGAGATGATGGCGCACGAGGTTTGCATGAGTTGAAAGAGAGCGGTGCCTATACAGTTGCACAAGATGAAGCAAGCTGTATCGTTTTTGGTATGCCCAAAGAGGCAATCGAACGTGGTGGTGCTTGTTCGGTGCTACCACTCAATCAAATAGCGCAGGAAATATTGCAACGAGCTTCATCGAGGCACTTGTAGATTAGATCTTCATTTATTTTTAGTTGAAACCGACTTGTTGAGACGCTCCCAACAAGTCGTAGTAGTTACTTTTTTAAGCCAATTTGAGATTCGATGGCTTCGGTTTCTATTTCAGGGTGTTCGGCGAGCTTTTCTGAAGCCCATTGATTGATATGCTTCAAAATAGCCGACACGGCATGTTTTTTTGTTGCTTGCTCATTTTCTGCCACATCCAACGCTTGTTTAGGCTTTAAGCCAGTAGCATCTTCTGCGATATGAAGCCAATCAGGATGCCAGTAGTAAGGTTGACCAGAAGGGGTCATCCAGCCATGAACACCGTTTGTTTCACCATTGTACTGCAAATTATCTACATCATTTTTTTTCATATAAGTTCTCGCCATGGATTGATCTGAATACGTGGTTAATGTAACTCGGTTGCATAGCACAATAGAGTGAACATGATCATGTAATTGAACTAAATGTAACAAAGGAAGATGAAATTGAGGTGATTTTGATCTCATGTTTATTTGAAATTCACTCTATTGTTATTGAGAGTGAACACTGATTGTTGGGGAAATAAAAAAACCACCGAGTTTAACGTCGGTGGTTTTTAAAAATCGTGTTTGATTTTTAGAAGTTTGCAGAGCGTGGTGTACGTGGGAAAGGAATCACATCACGCACGTTGCCCATACCGGTCACATAGGATACTAAGCGCTCAAAGCCAAGGCCGAAACCCGCGTGCGGTACAGTACCGTAACGACGTAAGTCGCGATACCAACTCATATGTTCAGGATCTATGCCCATTTCAATCATACGCGCATCAAGAACATCTAAACGTTCTTCACGTTGAGAGCCACCGATGATTTCACCAATACCTGGGGCAAGAACATCCATTGCAGCGACAGTTTTACCATCGTCGTTTAGACGCATGTAAAATGCTTTAATGTCTTTAGGGTAGTTCTTGACGATTACAGGCGCTTTGAAGTGCTCTTCAGCAAGGAAGCGCTCGTGTTCAGAAGAAAGATCAATGCCCCATTCAACATCAAATTCAAACTTACGACCTGAATCGATTAGGATCTTCACAGCATCGGTATAGTCTACTTGCGCAAAATCTGAATTAACGAACTGCTCAAGGCGAGTAATTGCCTCTTTGTCGATACGCGAAGCAAAAAACTCAAGGTCATCACGACGTTCTTCAAGAACGGCTTTGAAGACATACTTCAGCATATCTTCAGCCAGTTTCGCGACATCGTTTAGATCAGCAAACGCGACTTCTGGCTCTACCATCCAAAATTCTGCAAGGTGGCGGCTCGTGTTTGAATTTTCAGCACGGAACGTTGGGCCAAAAGTGTACACTTTGCTTAATGCACAAGCATACGCTTCGGCATTTAACTGTCCTGAAACTGTAAGAAATGTCTCTTTGCCGAAGAAGTCTTCATTGAAATCGACATTGCCTTGCTCAGTACGAGGAAGGTTAGCGAAATCCAGCGTTGAAACACGGAACATTTCACCCGCACCTTCTGCATCAGAAGCGGTAATCAGCGGCGCTGACATCCAGAAATAACCTTGCTCGTGGTAAAAGCGGTGGATGGCTTGAGAAAGGGAGTTACGTACACGAGCCACTGCGCCAATCACGTTGGTACGTGGGCGAAGATGCGCCACTTCACGAAGATATTCAATTGAATGGCGAGTTTTTGCCATTGGGTAGGTTTCAGCATCTTCAACCCAGCCAACAACCTTCACCTCAGTTGCTGCAAGTTCAAATGCTTGACCAGAAGCAGGGGACTCAACAATCTTACCTGTTACTTCGACAGAGCAGCCAGTAGTGAGCTTTAGCACTTCGTCATTGTAATTATTCAGATTATTAGGGACCACGGCCTGAATCGGGTCGAAACAAGAGCCGTCATAAATGGCAAGAAAAGAGATTCCAGCTTTGGAATCACGACGAGAACGAATCCAGCCTCGGACAGTCACTTCACTGTCAACGGCTAGCTTACCGCTCAATACGTCTGTTACAGGCGCGTAAGTCATGTTTGATATAGTCTCCATTGAGGTAAAAATTCAACCCAATGTTCAAAGGTATTCTCACTCTATAAAGTGGACAAAAAACAAGCGAAACATTGGGTTGCTTATTACTTTTTAATTCAATGGCACATATTACCTGTCAATTCGTTCGCATCAACCTTTATTGTCGATTCGTGGCCGAATTCTTAGCAGAAAGCGTAAATTGATTCATCAATGTTTCTAAGCGCTGCGATAGCTGTTTTAAATTGACGCTGATTTCTCGGGTTTGCGTTGCCGATTGAGACGTATCATCAGCATGTCGAGTAATGACTTCGATCTTCCCTTGAATTTCTTGGCTGACTTGTGTGGTCGTTCGTGTTTGATCTTGAATATTGTTTGCATGATCAAGCACCTGCTGCATCTCTTGTACGGCATTACTCATTGCGGAAGATAAAACTTCGACTTCATTTGAACGTTGATGCGCATGTGAGCAAACCAAATCAACTGAGGCGAGCGATGTTTCACTGTCACGTTGGAATTGAGCGATGATTTTCTCAATGTTTCCAGTCGCTTCTGCTGTTCGTGAGGCGAGTTTTCGCACTTCATCGGCCACGACCGCAAAGCCTCTTCCTTGTTCACCCGCTCGTGCTGCTTCAATCGCCGCGTTTAAAGCCAGCAAATTAGTTTGTTCGGCGATACTTTTAATCGTTTCAAGAATGGAGGAAACCAGCCCTGTCTGATTATTAAGTTCAGAAATTTTATCTTTCACGGACTCGATATCGCTTACCAAACCTTTGATATCTGCGCTAGCTGTATGTGCTTGCTGTGCACTTTGTTGAGCGACATTAGCGGTATGTTTGATAAGCTTTGATGCATCAACGGTAGCTTGATTAACCGTCTGTTGTTGAGATTGCATCTCTTCAATATTGAGCTGAACGTCAGAGGTTTCACGCTGCTGATTTTTTGCCGCTTGGTTGGTTGTTTGTGCTACGTCGGTTAACTGGTTTGCTGAATCGGCAAGCGAATGAGAGGTCTCTTGCACTTTTGCCAAACTGTCCGAAACCGTGTCCATTAAAGAGTTGATGGAGACCGCGAGTTGTCCGAGTTCATCTTTTTTGGTGCTGATAAGCCGTTTTGATAAATCTTTGCTCTTACTGATTTCACACATGAATCGTGACGTATGCTGGATAGGGCGAACAATCATCTTGCGGATCAAAAAAAGCGTGATCATAAATCCGATAAAGGCAATGGAAGCCATAATAATAACGGCAATGACAGTGTGAGTACTGATCATTTGGTTTACATGGCTCAGGTTATATTCAAGACGAATAGCTCCTAAAACGGTTCCTTCTTCCGCCATATGACAAGATACGCAGTTTGTGCCTCGGTAATCTAGGCTTGATTTCATCGGTAAGGCGACGACCAATCCTTTCCCCCAGGAAGCATTGAATGGTTCAATGACGGTTTCCCCGGCCAGTGCGCGTTTATCTATCTCGTCCATTGGCTGTTGATTTTCTTTTCCAGGACCATAAAGTTTACTGACCGCCTCTGAACGTAATACTCGCACCTGTTCAATACCATCTTGCGCGAGTGCCTTTTGGCGCAAGGTCTCTTTCTGAGCCATGGTACCAGTCAACATCATCATATTGAGGCTATCAAAGTAGTTACTCGCTTTATCGTGTAACTGCTCGCTCAACACCGAATTGAGAAGGTCACGTTGTTGTATATATTGATAGCTGGTTGATACCGTTAATACAAAAGCAAAAACGGTGATGAGCGTAAGTAGCAATTTAGACGTAATTGGTGAGTTCATGATAATTTTATTATTATTGAGAGGGTGACAGTGTAAATATAGCGTTAATATGCACTAGTGCAAAAGTTGTAGTCTTTGGAGTGTGACCCTATACATACTATAGGTTTAACAAATGTGATGTGGCACGTCATGATTCCCTATTAATGCTTAAAATATCACTCAAAGGCGTGGGATTTTCCGTTGTATCACTGTGATAAATTGTACGGTTTCATCTGTCTTGCAATGTAAACAAAGCTGCCTAGAAACTTGTTTCGTGAGTCTATATTCCTTAGTATTGCCTCTCTTTTAAAAGCTTGAGAACCAAGATGAAAACAGAATTATACAAAGAGTTTATGTTTGAAGCCGCGCATCGTTTACCTCATGTACCTGCAGGGCATAAGTGCGGCCGTTTACATGGGCACTCTTTTTTAGTTCGTCTGTATGTAGAAGGTGAGGTCGATCCTCATACTGGTTGGGTGATTGATTTTTCTGAAATTAAAGCGATATTTAAACCTATTTATGATCGTTTAGATCACTATTACTTGAATGACATTGAAGGGTTAGAGAACCCAACCAGTGAAGTGCTTGCGAAATGGATTTGGCAACAATTAAAGCCAAGCTTACCACTGCTCAGCAAAGTTGAAATTAAAGAAACCTGCACGGCGGGTTGTATTTATAAAGGCTAATACCAGTAGACAATTCCGAACAACAAACAATAAATAACAAGTAGATAGGCACTACTATCGCGCCTATCTACTTACCCAATATAAAGAGCCTAATGACCCCAAATTTGGCTTACATATTCAGGATGATCGATATAGGGATTTCGGTTACCTTGAAATTGATAAACGGCGTCATTGCGCTGGCGTTCTTTAGCACTCACAGGATCTTCTTGGTGCCAACGCTTTAGCATAGCCAGAGCCCAAGCTTCAAAAACCACGGTACTAGTACCATCAAGTATGGCATCAGCGTTGTCAGTATTTCCTTGCCAGCTGCCGATACGGTTCTCGTAGCGGGTTGCTATGTAAAAATAGGCGCGCGCTAGATCGCCTTTAAATTCATCAATAGGCTCAAATACGGTGCCATTATAACCTAGCGTATTGCTTGCACTGCCAAGTTTTGAACCATTACTTGAGGTATAAGTGATATGACCAACTTCGCCAAATGGCCAGTTACTGCGTTTTGCATTGACAAAACCATCAGTGGCAAACAAGTGGTGACCGTCGGAATTCATTGGCTCAACGCTGCCCCCAAACCAACTTTTAGGAAATGAGTGTTCCCTATTGTAACAATCGCCTTCTCGTCGATACTGACCACACTGATCGCTGACTTTAGTAAAACTAACACTGTCGTTGTTGTCAGGTTTCTCAGAATAGATATCTAACATTGAACCGTCATTCTCATAGTAGTTATCTATGTCTGCATTTTGTAATAGTGTCCAAATTGCGGAATAACCGCGGCTATTATGATTCTTTATGATGTTGTATAAGGCCGTTTTTAGTTCAAAACCTGTTTTTCCTATCGCGGCTTGATAATAGTCATGGTTAGCGGGAGGTGTTGATTCACCAAGTAATAAGCTGTTTGATTGGTTGTATTGAAATTCTCCACCAGAGGCCAGTATTTCCGAGCCTTTGGCTAAGGAATAAAGGCCATTGCCAGAGCCACAGCAAATACCATCACCATAACTGTCATGGATGGTGAATTGATATTCACCATCCGATAAGCATATTTCTTGGCTATAAGATGTGGAGTCTGAGTAATTATTACCCGCATAAATAACCTGTGAGAGGCTGTTTTTTATTTCCCAACTTGTTTCAGAAGCGTATTGATCGGTGGTTAAATTCAGAGTCAGGTTGTGAGCGCGACATGTCACATGGCTTGATGGTTGCTCAGCGTTACTATTTTCTGTCTGCGCACTGGTAAGGGGAGAGCAAAGCAGTGCCAGTAGGGTAAGGTATGAAATTTTCGTTGTCATAATTTTCTCATTGGATAGTTAAATCGCAACTAAGATAACCATTTGCTCAGTCAATAAAT
>NZ_NDIO01000219.1:0-6843 GCF_002241085.1 Vibrio sp. V03_P4A6T147 | reverse complement strand
CTCCCCCGATACCCAAACAACTTGAAGTTGCGGGTAGGCGGCAAGTGAGTCAGTCGTCATAAGCATGGATAATTCTGTGATTGGGGTGAACGAACGTAGCCAACACCACAGCAACTTCAGGTGGGAAGGGTGTAACAACAATTATCTATGGGGTTAATAATGAATAAGGAAGGAAAATTCATGGCATTGAATAAATTGATTAAAGTTGGAATTATTGCAGCAGCGGTCATGGGTACAGGTACGTTAAGCGCACAAGAGTTCATTACGATTGGTACAGGATCCGTCACTGGTGTTTACTACCCGACAGGTGGTGCTATTTGTAAGCTGGTTAATAAAGGGCGTAAAGATCACAACATTCGCTGCTCAGTAGAATCAACGGGCGGATCGATCTACAACGTGAACACGATTCGTGCAGGTGAACTCGATTTCGGTATTGTTCAATCTGACTGGCAGTACCATGGTTATAACGGTACCAGTGAATTTGCCGAGCAAGGCCCGAATAAAAAACTGCGCGCAGTTTTTTCCCTTCATACCGAACCTTTTAATATCATTGCCCGCGCGGATTCTGGCATTGAAAACGTGGCTGACTTGAAAGGTAAACGTGTCAACATTGGTAACCCAGGTTCTGGTGACAGGGCCACCATGGCAGTGGTGATGGATGCATTTGGTTGGACCAATGACAGCTTCAAATTGGCTTCTGAGCTCAAAGGCTCTGAGCGCTCTCAAGCATTGTGCGACAATAAAATAGATGCCTTTATTTATATGGTTGGCCATCCAAATGGTTCAATCAAAGAAGCAACGACCTCATGCGATGCAAAACTCGTCTCTGCTACTGGCCCTGAAATTGAAAAAATTGTTGCCAATAACCCTTACTACGCTTACAGCACGATTCCTGCTGGCATGTACCGTGGAACAGATAAAGATGTAACCAGTTTTGGTGTGGCTGCGACCTTGGTATCAAGCACTGATGTGTCTGATGAAGTCGCATACAATTTGGTCAAAGCGGTATTTGAAGATTTTGATACCTTTAAACGTCTTCACCCTGCCTTTTCTAACTTGAAAAAAGAAGACATGGTGAAAGCGGGGATCTCCATTCCTCTTCATCCTGGCGCAGAAAAATACTACAAAGAAATCGGTCTGCTAAAATAATTTCGCATCGCGAAAACCAACAATAGCGATACCGAATCAAAGGAGGCTGAATGTCTCCTTTGATTGCCCTTTCAGTCACGAGCGATATGCCCTTTATCCCTTGGCGTTATGGTCAACGATGATGGCCTGTCCTCTTACGTTTACAACGACTCTTTGGGCACATTTGGGTTTTAAATGATTTAACAACCCACCTTTTGTTCTGTTCCGCAATAGCCCACTTCTCATGAGCAGTGAATTGACCCTGTGACCAACCGAGACGTAGGCAGCCAATAATAAGGATAACGTACATGACGAAGACACTTACTCCGTCAACCGATGTGCAGGAAATGGTAGCGCAATCTGATACCGGCGCAAGAAACCCTCACGGCTTGCCGGGGCGCATTTTGTGGTTTGTCCCACTATGTTGGTCACTATTCCAACTTTGGTATGCTTCACCGCTGCCCTTTATTTTTAATTTTGCCATTTTAAACGATACGCAAGCACGAGCCATTCACCTCACATTCGCTGTCTTTCTCGCCTTTACTGCCTACCCTGCGTTAAAGAACTCACCACGCGATCGCATTCCATTGATTGATTGGATTTTGGCATTGGCGGGCAGTTTCTCTGCTGCTTACATCTATTTATTTTACAATGAGTTGGCTGGTCGCTCTGGTGCGCCAACCTTGATTGATATAGCGGTCTCCGTCACAGGGATGGTGTTATTACTTGAAGCTACCCGCCGAGCGTTAGGACCACCACTGATGTTGGTCGCTGCACTATTCTTGCTCTACACCTTTGGTGGCCCCTACATGCCGGATGTGATCGCTCATAAAGGAGCGAGCCTAAACAAAGCGATGTCTCATTTATGGCTGACCACTGAAGGGGTTTTTGGGGTTGCTCTTGGCGTTTCCACCTCTTTTGTGTTCTTGTTTGTTCTATTTGGTGCAATGCTTGAACGAGCTGGCGCAGGTTCCTATTTTATCAAAGTGGCCTTTTCACTGCTGGGCCACATGCGAGGCGGTCCCGCGAAAGCAGCGGTTGTAGCCTCAGGCTTATCGGGGCTAGTGTCTGGCTCATCGATTGCAAACGTAGTTACCACCGGTACTTTTACCATTCCCTTGATGAAACGTGTCGGCTTTCCCGGAACAAAGGCGGGCGCTGTTGAAGTAGCCGCTTCCACCAATGGCCAATTAACCCCGCCTATCATGGGTGCTGCCGCATTTTTAATGGTGGAATATGTCGGTATTTCCTATGTTGAAGTGATCCGTGCGGCGCTACTGCCAGCGCTTATCTCTTATATTGCCTTAATTTATATTGTCCATTTGGAAGCCTGCAAAGCAGGAATGAAAGGCCTACCTCGCCGTCATACACCAACATGGGTGCAAAGCTTACTTTCATTTACGGGTACTATTTTAGGGCTTTGCGTTCTCAGCGCTGTTGTTTACTACGGCATTGGTTGGACCAAAGAGGTGTTTGGTGACGCCGCTACTCCAATTGTTACGGTCGCGCTTTTACTGACTTATGTCGCTCTGATTAAAATTTCGTCTCGCTACGCCTCAGAAAGTGCAATGGATATGGATATCCAAGAAGTACCCGACCCTGGGCCGACGGTAAAATCAGGGCTTCATTACCTGCTACCTATTGTGGTGCTAGTATGGTGTTTGACGGTCGAGCGCTTCTCGCCTGGATTATCCGCCTTTTGGGCCACGATATTTATGGTCTTCATTTTGATCACTCAGCGGCCAATCATGTCGTTACTCAATAAGAGCAACGATTTGAACACGCAAGTGAAGGCTGGGTTTGTTGATCTTGCCGAAAGCTTGGTTTCGGGCGCGCGGAATATGATTGGCATTGGTGTGGCAACCGCAGCCGCAGGAACCGTCGTTGGTGTCGTCACCTTGACTGGCATTGGCTTAGTGATGACCGATTTTGTTGAGTTTATCTCCGGTGGCAGCGTCATACTGATGCTGATTTTTACCGCTGTGATCAGCCTCATTCTTGGTATGGGCTTACCGACTACCGCCAACTACATCGTCGTATCAACCTTAATGGCTCCCGTCATTGTGACACTGGGAGCCGCTCATGGTCTTATCATCCCATTGATTGCCGTACACTTATTTGTGTTCTATTTCGGCATTTTGGCAGATGACACCCCACCAGTTGGCTTGGCGGCATTTGCCGCAGCCGCTATCGCTAAATCAGACCCTATTCGTACAGGTATTCAAGGGTTTGCTTACGATATTCGTACCGCCATTTTGCCCTTTATGTTCGTATTCAACACTCAACTACTGCTAATGGGAATTGATACATGGTGGCACTTAGCGTTAACCATTTTCTCGGCCATTACCGCAATGCTGCTGTTTTCTGCTGCGACTCAAGGTTGGTGGCTCACTCGCAATAAGTGGTGGGAAACCGTCTTGCTGTTGGTGCTGACGTTCTCGTTCTTCCGACCCGGTTTTTGGTGGGACATGATTTATCCTGCGACCGAACTGCACCCAGGCACAGAGATAGCGCAAATTGTAGAAAACCTCGATGTAGGTCAATCGATAGAGCTTATCGTCGCTGGTGAAACCATTGAAGGTGATTACTTATCAAAAACAGTACTACTCCCTTTTGATGATCAAGCGTCAACGGCAGAACAGCGTATTCAATCAATGGGGCTAACCCTGAAAGAAACCAGTAATCGTATGCTGGTGGATATGATTGAGTTTGGCAGTCCAGCTGAAGCTGCAGGCATAGATTTTGATTGGGAAATCCGCTCAGTTGTGTTGGAAAGCCAACGGCCAATGAAAGAGTGGGTTTTCTTACCTGCATTATTATTAGTGCTGACGCTAGCTTGGAATCAAAAACGCCGTATGAGAACACAAGAAATACGCGCTTAATCAATATGCCTAGCACGAGCTAGGCATATACTTTACGGAAACAAGGTGCTCTAAAGCACCCTATCGTAGATGAGATAATCCATAATGTATAAACACATCCTTGTTCCAGTGGACCTTAATGAAAAAGGCTTTTCTGACAAAGCCGTTGAACTTGCTGTTTGGCACGCGACACATTCCAATGCTGAAATTCATCTTTTAAATGTATTACCTGGTATCCACATGTCGATGGTCGCCACATACTTCCCGAAAGATGCCGCGGCGAAAATGAAAGAAGACGTCAAGCAACAGCTAAAACAGTTTGCTGATCAACATATCGCTGACGAAATAATCTACAAACTGCATGTAGCGGAAGGTAAAGCCTACACCACCATTTTAGATTACGCAGAAAAGCTCGGAGCTGATTTGATTATCATGCCAAGCCATAAACGATCGAAGATCGATAAAGTGATGCTGGGATCGGTGGCCAGTAAAGTAGTACAAAACTCGCCAATCAATGTACTGGTTGTCAAGCCGCAAGGATAGAAACCCTGCATCGTCATAAAAAAGCGCATGAGGCGCTTTTTTTTATGCCAACGATAAGCGCCTCAGTTAGGAATTGGCTATCAAACTAATAGGTTCAATTATCTTTACTTGTTGAGAATAATTATCAATAATGTTTACATCAACCCGATAACCGTTTAGGTGAACATTATGAAAAAAACGCTTAGCTTTGCCGCGATCCATTTCAGTATTGCGTTTACCGTCGTTTATCTACTTACGGGCGACATTATTCTTGGTAGTCTGATTGCCATGCTTGAGCCGATGGTCAATACCGTTGCTTTTTACTTTCACGAAAAAGTATGGGCGCACTACACCCCACTGCGCCGCTACTCACAATCGGCCAAAATTAAAACAGGTAGCTTTGCTGTAGTGCACTTCAGTGTTGCATTTAGCGTGGCATATATCATGACCGGAAGTTTTGTCATTGGTGGTGTTTTAGCCATGATCGAACCGAGCATTAATACGTGTGCTTACTACTTCTACGAGAAGTTCTGGCAAAAGAGACATCCGCAAGAATGGTCACCAATGAAATGCTCTCATTAACTGTACGTTGATCAGATAGGAAAATGGGTAACACAGAGATCTTCGCTTAACGCGATATGGAAGGATTGCTGCTGACCATCAAGTTGCACCGATAAGGTATACAAATCATTCGGGTTAAGCTGTGTAAGATCTGCGTACTTCGGCGCTTCCACTTGAAATAAAGCACTGGCGTGCTGATGACGCACATCAATAGGTAACTGATAGCTCATACCATTAAATTTCACCACCGCGGAAACTAATCCTGGTGCGTAGGTTTGGTAATGTAAGTGAACCAAAAACTCACAGCCACCACCATAGTGCCAGATTTGCTCAGTGGTAACATGCTCCAAACGAACATGACGAATGCATTGCAGATAAGGCTCTTGCCAAATACCCATTCGCTCATCGTATTTCTTCACCGAGTGGTGTCCCAATGGGCATAATTGCGGTAAATCTTGATCCTCCAGCAACCACTCTTCTTCTTGCTCAACAAACAAAATTTCGAATCGATTGCGGCCGAGTTGCAGCAAAGGCCGAATGTCTTTTTTATACACCGCTTGACTACCATCACAATCAAATAGTGCCACACCGTTTAAACGTATTTCCGCATAAAAATCGATCCCCTCAAGCACAAGATCAATTGCAGCAAAACCAAGCATCACTTCATCCACCTCAACATCATGCATCAAATGCCACTCTTGCTCGGCAATTTGTGCTTCTGTCATATCGTGAGGTAATACTTGGCTAAGAGGCGCAGGAAAACAAAGATCATCTTGCGGGATCGATAAATCAGTCAACGGTGAAAGCTGCCAAAAGCCAGCAAGAGAAATTCGCATAATAAACTTGAGCTAGATCAATGTTGAGCGATTATATACAAAATAAATAAAGATGTGCTGACAAAAATAATGATTCGTCACTAAAGTGCCCCGCTAGCTTTGCATAGCGAAAAAAATACCAGCCAAAGGGCTGGTATCTCACATCAAGGTAAATAACGCCTAATCACTCTTGGTCGTCTTCATCTTCTTCATCGTCGTATAGCGCATCTTCACCTTCGTAGTAAGTGCCCCATCCGTCGTAAATAATGTCATATTTTTCAGCAAGTTGAATAAGCTTCTCTGCCTGTTCATCGATCGCTTCGGCCTTCAGTACCGATTGCATAGTCGCGTCACAGCACAATAGTTTATTGCCGTCTTCATCTTCTGTTTCTTCTGCTTCAAGCACTTCAAAGCCCATTTTAAAGGCTTCAACAACCGCTTTTTCTAGCGTGTCAAAATCTTCAGCAAATAGGTGGTGCTCTATCTCATATAACGCATCTGGATCACTGCCATCTTCGAGCAGGGCTTGAATGATGTCGCGAGTATCTTCTTTTTGAATTTCGATTAACTCTTCAACGGATACGTAGTCATCTTGCTGAGGTTGAGACATAAGGTGCTCCAGATTTGGCTAAATGTAGACTATACTCCATCAACTTGGCGTTGCAGATAGGCGGCAAGTGAGTTCATCCCCATGAACATAGATAAACTATGTGATTGGGGTGAGCAAACGTAGCCATCACCGCTGCAACTTCACGTCGGAAGGGTATAAATGAATTTCGACGAAATATGGCATGGTTCGCCTAAAATTGCCACCAACAACGTACCGTGATCTTTATCTTTCTAAAGGATCACTGCTCAATCAAGTACAGATCAAAGAAAAAACACTTTAATTTAACAATTTATTTTCATTTTGCTAATTCAGTAGATTATCTGCCTGATGATTTGCTCTTTCATCG
>NZ_NDIO01000044.1:0-6866 GCF_002241085.1 Vibrio sp. V03_P4A6T147 | reverse complement strand
GCAATAAAGTGTATATTTAGATTGACTTCTCCACGTGGCTAAATCCAATATAAATAAGATTTATTTCTATATGGAAAAGATATGGAGTTTCGCTATCTCAAGTATTTTGTGGCGGTGGCACAAACGCGCCATTTTACACGAGCGGGTGGAGTGGTTGGGATTGCTCAACCACCGTTGAGTCAGCAGATAAAGAAATTGGAGCACGAGCTCGATACGCTGTTATTCAAGCGTTTACCACGTGGGGTAGAGCTGACCGAGGCTGGGCAAATGTTTTATGTTGATGCGGTCACCATCTTAAATGATGTGGATCGAGCGAAGGCGAAAGTAAAACAGCTGGCGCGTGGAGAAAAAAATGAAGTACGGATGGGCTTTGCGACTTCGGTTGCGATGAATACCCAAATATTATCCCGAGTGCGGGAGATAAGGGACAGTTTTTCAAATGTGAATCTCACCGCGGTTGAGCAAGCGATGCCAGAGTTGGTTGAGCAGTTGAAAGCTAAGCAGTTGGATATAGCATTGGTGCGTTTACCTTGTTATGCCAGTGAGTCTTTAAAGCGGGTGGTTTTATTTGAAGAGCCTTTTGTCGCAGTGATCCCTTTAGGGCATCCCTTGGCTGAAAAAGATCGCCTTACTTTAGTTCAGTTAAAAAATGAGCACGTTTTGTTGTTTCCTCGTGAAACGGGGCCAGCATTGCATGATGGTATGAAAGCGCTGTTTGACGATGTGGGCATCCGTGTCGATCAACGTTTTTCGGCTCCACAGTTGAGGTCGATGGTTGCAATGGCTCAAGCGGGATTTGGCGTAGCTGTTGTACCCCAATCACTGGCTGAACATATCGATGATTCTGCCGTGATCACTCCCATCGAGGAGATGCCTTTTAACAGCCAAATTGCGGTGCTTTGGGAAGCCAGTAACTTAAATAAGCATGTGCTTAAGGTGGTAAAGGCATTAAGTCACCAAAAATAACATCCCCAGCATGATGATACTGGGGATGAAGCGTGCCAAAGTGGTAAGGTTAATCACGCTTACTTAGCGAGTTGAATGCAAAAACTCCACTGCTTTATCGGGATAGTCCGTAAATAAACCATCCACTTTGACAGTGTTGTAGAACACATCGAGCATCCCATCAAAGCTGTCGGCATAAGGTGCAATACGATCGGGTTCTGCGCGGAAGGTATAAGGGTGAACGATTAACCCTGCGGTTTTAGCGGCTTTCATCAATGGCTTGATGATGATGTTTTCTTTGGTTGAAGCATCGTCAACCAACATAGGTTTCCACGGGCCAATGCCATCGGCGTAGGTGGCGACTTGCTTCATGCCGTTTGCTTCGAACATCCAATCATAGCTGTATGGCTGTGCTTGGTCGCCATCATAGATCATGGTCTCATTCCAATCGGTGTAGGCCATCAATTGAACCAGTTTGAGGTCCATGTTCATTGCTGGAAGCAGTTCATCATTAATGCGTTTTAGCTCGATAGGATCAAAACATTGCAGATAAACGTTCGACTCTTGACTGTCGTAACCATATTCCTTCAGCATTTTCAGTACCGCTTTACTGATGTCTTTCCCTTCATGGCGGTGGAACCAAGGCGCTTTGATTTCTGGATAAATACCAATATCGTAACCGAGCGTTTTGTTCAGCCCTTGGATCAGCTCGATCTCTTCCGCTAAGGTTGGGACGGTGAAGTCTGATTTCCAAAGAGGGAAACGGTTGGGGAAACCAGCGGTTTTATTGCCTTTGTCATCGATATTAAAACCTTCAGTTACGCGCAGGCTTTTGATCTCTGCCAGCGTAAAATCGATGGCGTAATAGCGGCCATCACCACGTGCGCGGTCAGGGAAACGATCGGCAACGTCAGTGACGCGGTCAAGATAGTGATCGTGCAGAACCACCAATTGGTCATCCTTGGTCATCACGACATCTTGTTCAATAAAATCAGGCTTCATGCCGTAAGCAAGCGCTTTGGCTTCAAGGGTATGTTCAGGCAGATAACCGGAAGCGCCGCGATGGGCTATCACCAATGGTTCTGCTTGAACCCACGCCGAGCTGGCTAAAGTAGCTATGGAAAGTGCGAGTAGTGTCAGTTTCATATTGTTATCCTTAAAAATTCCCCCTGACGTTGCAGGGGGAGAGTTTTGATTCAAAGTGAACAGTGCGTAACGCAAATTCAACACATTTAGGTGTCAGATTTATGATGGCGTTGACGCTTTTTCTTCCGCAAGTCTGTCTTTTTCTTTATGGTGAGCACGCTCGCCAATGTAGGCATACAGCAGACAAAGGATAGAAATACCGCACGAAGCGACTAGGATCATAAAGCCGCCATCCCAACCAAAGTGGTCAACGGTGTAACCCAATACTGCATTTGCCGCTACTGCGCCGCCGAGATAACCAAACAAACCTGTTAAACCTGCTGCGGTACCTGCTGCTTTTTTCGGAGCCAGTTCCAGTGCGTATAAACCAATCAACATTACTGGGCCATAAATTAAGAAACCAATCGCAACAAGAGCCGCCATGTCGATACCTGGGTTACCAGCAGGGTTAAACCAGTAAATGAGTACCGCAAAAGTAACGAGAACCATGAATAAGATGCCCGCAGGTGCACGACGGCCTTTGAATACTTTGTCGGATATCCAACCACACAATAGCGTTCCCGGAATACCTGCCCACTCATACAAGAAGTACGCCCAAGAAGATTTATCAACGGTGAACTCTTTAGCTTCTTTCAAATAAACAGGAGCCCAGTCCAATACGCCATAACGAATGAGATACACAAAAGCGTTGGCAATAGCGATAGACCACAACAATTTGTTAGAGAAAACGTACTTAAAGAAGATTTCCTTCGCGGTCATCTCATTCTCATGAGATTTATCGTAGTCGTCTGGGTAGTCATCTTTATACTCTTCAATCGGTGGTAAACCACAAGATTGCGGCGTATCGCGCAGCGTCATCCAAATGAAAATGGCAACTAAGGTCGCAAAAAAGGCAGGAACGTAAAATGCGGCGCGCCAGTCATCGTTAAATGCCCAAAGACCAAATAAGAAAAGAGGACCAATTAAGCCACCGCCGACGTTGTGGGCTACGTTCCATACAGAAACAATTTCCCCACGTTCTTTACGTGACCACCAGTGAACCATGGTACGGCCACAAGCAGGCCAGCCCATACCTTGGAACCAACCGTTTAAGAACAGCAAAATAAACATCGCAGTAATGCTGCCTGTTGCCCACGGCATAAAACCGAAACAGAACATCACTAACGCAGACATTAAAAGACCTGCACTTAAGAAGTAGCGTGGGTTAGAGCGGTCAGAAACGCTCCCCATTAAAAATTTAGATAAGCCATAAGCAATCGATACGGCGGCAAGAGCTACCCCGAGATCACCGCGGCTAAAACCTTGGTCAATCAAATAAGGCATCGCCAAACTAAAGTTCTTACGAACAAGGTAGTAGCCTGCGTAGCCGAAGAAAATACTGATGAATAACTGCCAGCGCAAGCGGCTATAAGTGCTATCGAGCCGCTCAGTAGCGAGCCTCTCGATATGCGCTTGGGGTTTAAAGATACCAAACATAGTTGACCTCATTAATGTAGTGCGATGGTTCTAAAGCTCGAACGATAAAAAATGTTTCATTCGAAAGAGAACGGCATTGTCGTGTGCAACTGAATGTATTTCTGTGACAAATGTTACAAGGGAATTAATTTGTGCATAAAAACAAATGATTAGTTTTCATTTTTTCATGGTTAGTGCCATTAAATTGAGATGTAATCGTTTTCACTTTTGTTCGCGAGATGTTTGTTTTTGGTTGTTTTGTCGTCAATTAAATCGCAGATAAGGAAAGTTGGCAAAAATTGTTAAACCATGAAGTCACTCGAAACTCACTGTGAGTTCAATGATTCATATCCTTTTTGATTGGAAAGAGAGTGGCAAAATAAGCAAATAGTCCAGTATTCCTACCCAGATTTGACACTGTCTATTGATAATTCTTGCTAGCTTTGATTGGCAATTCATGTGTTACAGAGTGTCGTTCTGTGGCATTGATGCTAATAATACAAAAAGGAAGAATGATGAATAATTTTAATAAAGTCAGTGTATTGGGTTTGCTTTCATTGAGCGGATTGCTTTCTGCTCATGCACAAGCTCATGGTTGGGTTGAATTTCCGAGCGCGCGGCAAAATACCTGTTACTTAGATGGTGGTTTTTGGAGTAATACGATCCCTAATGCAGCATGCCAAGCGGCTTTTGATCAGTCCGGAGCTTATCCTTTTGTACAACGCAATGAAGTGGCGGCCAATGTGGCAAATTATCGTGACATGGCTCATGTTCAAGCTGTTGTTCGCGACGGCTTGTTGTGCTCCGCAGGCAGCAACGCGAAAGCAGGGTTAGATGTTGCTTCACCTCATTGGCAAAAAACGGCCGTGAATTTAGACGCTAATCAACAAATCGAATTAGTCTTTAATGCTACCGCGCCACATAACCCCTCTTATTGGGAGTTTTATCTCTCTAAACCGACTTATACCGGTGAGGCCCCATTAACTTGGGATGATCTGGATCTTATTGATACCAAAGGTAATATCACCGTGGGGACGGATAAAAAATATCGCATCAAGATTACCCTGCCCGCCGATAGAAGTGGTGATGCTGTGCTTTATACTCGCTGGCAACGTATTGATGCCGCAGGCGAAGGTTTTTATAACTGCAGTGATATTAGTTTTAGCGGTGGTGGATCAAACCCAACGGATCCGACAGACCCATCAGAACCTGCGCAGAATCTCAGCGATCTTGGTGGTTATCTTTCACAAGGTTTTGGTCCTGTTGAATCTGGCGATACGGTTCGTTTGCGTACCTTCGATGCCAATGGCAATGAAACGACCGATATCAGCTTAGCGATTTCAGCCAATAATACAGCAACGTGGCCAGCGGAAATGGCAGGTCAGTTTAACCAAGTAAAAAAAGGGGAGTGGTTTATTGGTATTTGGCACCAAGAAATGAATCACTATATGTACGATAGCCAGAATGTGTATGCTAACCGTGTGTTTGCTCCAAACGCGACTTACAGTTATCAGCTTTCTTTGCTAAAAGAGGAAACGCCACAGCCACCTGTTCCCGATAATGCTTGGAATGCGACTAAAATTTATACGTCCGGTGATGTCGTTATGCACAGTCAGCAAACTTGGACAGCGCAGTGGTGGACAAAAAATGAAGAGCCCGGAACTACGGGTGAATGGGGTGTATGGCGATAGTATTAAATAGCTATAGTATCGAGTAGTAAAAAGAGGCCATGGCCTCTTTTTACTCTCTAACTCTGGTTTAGTAATGAACCCTAGTTTAATAATGGCTTATGAGATGAGGTTATTCACACAATTTGCCTTGTTTTGCTGGTTGGGTTAACGAGTAATCACCTTCTAAACTGCGATAGATTATCGCATTCCAAATGCTGCCATCATCCATTTCAAATTCAATGGCATAATTCACCCCGTTAACCACTTGTGAGCGGACATCGATAATGTCTTTTAATTGTGCATTGCTCTCCATTTGTGCTAAAGCGCTCTTCAACGCTTCTTTAGCTTCGTCGGTAATTTCTATCGCTTGCCAACCTCCCGGCATCAACTCGCTTGCACAGATGGGTGACGGTACGGCATCTGTTTCCGTCACCATCACGGTGGGCTCTAGAGCCTTAGTACTTTCTGTTTGCGTTTGTTGATCACACCCCGCTAACGCGAGTAAACCAAATAGAGGTAAAAGAAATCGTTTCATTGAGTTGTCCTTTGTTTTTAGAAAAGCAGAAAGGGTTAATCTGAGGAGTTCATATTAACAATTGTGGTGTGAGGAGTCCGTCAAGCTCTGTTAGGTGCGTGATAAATTATGATGATATTTTCTGACAATAAAACGCTATTACTATTTCTTACCAATATTGTCAGTTTTTAACCATAAATAACAAAGCCATTTCAACGTTAGGCTAGGTGTGATGCACATAAAAAACGCATTACATGACTGTGTGTTTTTATGCCTAGAAAAGTGATCAAGGTTGCAGAGTTGTAATCTGAACGGCGATAAATTTTACAAATTGATTTCCATCAAAAAAGTGTGGTTTTTATGTGCTACTGTGCGCGCAAATAAAAACTATTACCCCGCCCTACAAAAAGGAAATCACAATGAACAAAACACTTTGCGGCCTTGCCGTGCTTTCTGCTCTTGTTTCTACGAATGTTTTTGCCCACAAAGAAGGTGACTTTATTGTGCGTGCCGGTCTTGCCGCTGTGGTGCCCAATGATAGCAGCGATGGTATTTTAGGCTCAAATGAAGAGCTTGCTGTGGACTCAAACGTTCAGCTTGGCTTAACAATAGGCTATATGATCACCGACAATATTAGCTTTGAAGTGTTAGCGGCTACACCTTTTAGTCATACTATTTCAACCAATCTTTTGAACTTAGGTGACATTGCTGAAACAAAACATCTACCGCCAACTTTTATGTTGCAATACTACTTTGGTGAAGCGTCATCGAAATTCCGTCCTTATGTTGGAGCGGGCATTAACTACACCATGTTCTTCGATGAAGGTTTTAACAGTACGGGAAGTGGTGCAACCTTAACGGATCTCAAACTCAAAGATTCTTGGGGTTTAGCGGCCAATGCTGGTTTTGATTATATGCTCAACGAACAGTGGTTTTTGAATGCGTCAGTTTGGTATGCCGATATTGAAACTGAAGCGACTTATAAGTTTGGCGGCATTGAGCAAAAAACCGATGTGACCATTGATCCTTGGGTATTTATGATAGGCGCTGGTTATAAGTTTTAGTGGTAGTAAGGTGATTAATAGAAGGCAGCGAGCGCTGCCTTTTTCAATTTCAAGCAAAAATTATATTGATAG
>NZ_NDIO01000417.1:0-6887 GCF_002241085.1 Vibrio sp. V03_P4A6T147 | reverse complement strand
ATTTTATCTCTGATTTAGGACACGTTAGACTGCTTGCCAATAAAGGCGAAATATGGCCAAAACCAACGAGTTGAGTCGCATGAAAATGACAAAAAACGTAGGCCTTACGGCTACGCCTCAGTTCACAAACTTGCGAAGACGTAAGTACATTGAACGAGGCTTGATGCTGGTTGTGATGATTGGCTTGTTTTCCGTAGCGTCGCTATACGGTGATCTCTTTACTCGGTTGGAAAACTATTTTTCGCCAAAAGATGAGGTGTATGGGGTTTGGGTTGAGCAGTATGTTGCCCCTTATTCAGCCAAACGAATTGAATTGGGGAAAGCAGGCGTGATCAGTAGTGGCCGAGTACTCACCACTTCATTTGAGTTTGATGGTCATTTTTTAGAATACCAGATTGGTGATACGAGCTATCGTTACAAAATGCGTGATGATAACAATACCGAAATGACACAAATGTCGTCGTCGCACTACAATCCAACCTTCCGATTGTCAGGAAAATACCAAAAAAACCTCCGTTAACAATTCGCTGATTGCGGTTTAGGCGCGAGTTTGTCATGCTTTTAGCAACTCAAATAACGGATAACTTCTGTGATTAAGCAAATTTTTCCTCTTGCGGTAGTACTGCTGCTGTTTGGTTGTGCGCAACCAACCGACCGTGCTCAGCAATATTTGGATGGTGATTTCTCTAAAGCGCTCAACAAAGTAGACACGGTGCAGTCCAATACGCCACGTGACTTTACGCAATTTTCCAAACAGAGCGAACAAGTGGTGACTCGCTCGGCGTCGATGGCAGCGATTTATCAACCTTTGTATCAACAGATCAGTGAATGGATTTTGCAAAGTGGTGATCCACAAGATTTGGCGAATTTTGGAATACAAGCGGCGCAGCTTGGTGGTGGCGATAAAAAAGGTAATGTGCTTTTCACTGGCTATTTTTCTCCGGTAATGGAGCTTCGCCATCAACCGGATGAAATATTCAAATATCCCGTATTTGGTTTGCCTGAATGTTCGGCCGATTGCCCAACGCGTGCGCAAATTTATGATGGTGCGTTAGCTGAAAAAGGGCTTGAGTTAGGTTATGCGGCGAACCTGATTGACCCTTTCATTATGGAGGTGCAAGGCAGTGGTTTTGTGCATTTTGAAGATGACGATACGCTTGAGTACTTCGCTTACGCGGGTAAGAATAACAAAGCCTACATCAGTATTGGCAAAGTCTTGATTGAACGAGGTGAAGTGACACGAGAGAAAATGTCACTCAAAGCGATCAAGGAATGGGTGCTAGCCAATGATGAACCGACGGTGAGAGAGCTGCTAGAGCAAAATCCTTCCTATGTCTTTTTTGCGCCCAAAGCGGCAGCCCCTGTCACTGGCTCTGCCGGTATTCCACTACTGCCGATGGCATCGGTGGCCGGAGATCGTTCCATCTTTCCAATGGGCACACCTATTTTAGCAGAAGTGCCGCTGCTCAATGCCGATGGTACATGGAGTGGCGCTCATCAGTTGAGAATGTTGATTGTGCTAGATACGGGCGGCGCGGTAAAAGATAACCACCTCGATCTGTACCATGGCATGGGCGAGCGCGCCGGAACGGAAGCTGGGCATTACAAACATTTTGGTCGCGTTTGGAAACTGGGGTTAGAAAACTCAGCCACACAAGCGCCTTGGGCATTGCCGCCTGAAAAGCTACAATAGTGACACAGGTTTCGACCTAGACTTTTAAATAAAGAGTGCGTATAAATCGCACTCTTTATTTTTCTATCGCTTTCAATCGGACTTTTAATTATGCGTGAACTCGATACCCCCGCTTCAGATAGCTACAACCAACGCTTCGGAGGCACTCGTCGCCTTTATGGAAATCGTGAGGTTGAAATACTGCGTGCTGCGCATGTGTGTGTGATTGGTATCGGTGGCGTTGGCTCGTGGGCAGTCGAAGCATTGGCGCGCACCGGCATTGGCGAGTTAACGCTGATTGATATGGACGATGTGTGCGTCACCAACATCAACCGTCAAATCCATGCGATGAGCGGTACGGTTGGGCAAAGTAAGATTGAAGTGATGGCCGAGCGGGTCAAGCTCATCAACCCTGAGTGTGTGGTGCACTTAATTGATGACTTTATCACGCCAGATAACCAGCACCACTATTTGAGTCAAACGTTCGATTACGTGCTTGATGCGATAGACAGTTTGAAAGCGAAAGCTTCACTACTGGCTTATTGCCGTAGCAATAAAATTAAAGTGATTACCGTCGGTGGTGCGGGTGGTCAAGTTGACCCAACTCAAATCAAGGTCGCGGATTTAACCAAAACGATTCAAGACCCATTGGCAAAAAAACTCAAAGATACGCTTCGTCATCGCCATAATTTCCCTGTAAACCCTGCGCGTAAGTTTGGTATTGATTGCGTGTTCTCGACAGAGCAGCTCAAATATCCGCAAGCCGATGGCAGTGTGTGCGCGGTGAAATCAACCGCAGAAGGGCCAAAGCGGATGGATTGCGCCAGCGGATTTGGCGCTGCGACGGTTGTTACCGCAACCTTTGGTTTTGTTGCCGTAGCGCGCATTGTTGAAAAGTTAATTCAGAAACATAAGGTGTAACGTTAATGACTCCTTTTCCTGCCTCCCCCTTTGGTCGTGAGATTAGCGCCGATGACATTGTGGCGATCATGCAAAATTTTACTGGCTGGGAAGATCGCTACCGACAAGTGATCCAGTGGGGGAAGTTATTGCCCACGATGCCTGATGCTTTGAAATCGCAGCAAGTCAGTGTTGCAGGCTGCGAGAGTCAAGTATGGTTAGTGGGGCAGGAGTACCAAGGAATATGGTCTTTCTGTGCCGATTCGGATGCGCGGATTGTGCGTGGTTTAATTGCTTTAGTCCTTGCTGCGTACAACGGCAAGACCTACGCACAAATTCAAGCGTTTGATGTGGATGCTTATTTTGAAAAAATAGGCTTGATTGCCCATTTAAGTCCTTCACGTGGTAATGGCCTTAAAGCCATTGTCGATAAGATAAAAAATATCGATCCAAGCTGAGCATCTCCCCCTTTTGATTAAAGGGGGAATTATTACAGCATATCAACCGCTTTAGTGATGGCGGCGATCAACTGTCCAACCTCTTGTTCGGTATTGTAAATACCAAACGAGATTCTCACGGTGCCAGTTAACCCGAGCGCATCCATTAATGGGTGAGCGCAGTGATGGCCAGAGCGAACCGCGATGCCTTGCTGATCGAGTAAGGTGGCTATGTCTTGATGATGAACGCCATCCATCACAAAACTGAGAATACTGGCATTCGGTTGATAGCCGATCACGCGAATATCATCGAGCTGTTGCAGAGCTTGATAAGTGCGTGCTTGCAATCTATGCAGGTGAGTTTCTACGGCCGTCCGATTGCAGTTTTGTAACCATTCGATTGCTTTGGCAAGGGCTATCGCCCCTGCGATATTCGGTGTGCCTGCTTCAAATTTCCCCGGCAGTTCGGCAAATGTTGTACCTTCAAACGAGACTTTTTCTACCATCTTGCCGCCGCCATGCCATGGAGGCATTGTTTCAAGCAGCGCTAATTTTCCGTACAGAACGCCAATGCCAGCGGGAGCGTAAAGCTTGTGCCCAGAAAAGAGATAAAAGTCGGCGTCGAGTTCGCGCACGTTGACGGTTTCATGCACAATTCCTTGCGCGCCATCAATCACGACCACAGCGCCGACTTGGTGCGCCAGTTTAATCACGGTTTCAATCGGTTGGCGCGTGCCCGTCACGTTGGTGGTATGGGCTAGGGCGACAATTTTGGTTTTATTCGATAGTCGTGCTTGAAAAGCCTCAAGATCAAAGTGGCACTCTGGCGTGATGGGGACTTTGACGACACTTGCTCCGGTTTGAGCCGCGACGATTTGCCAAGGCACTATATTGGCGTGGTGTTCCATTTCACTGACCAGAATCTCATCACCGGCTTGCAATGTATTACGTGCGTAAGTCTGCGCGATCAGGTTGATCGCTTCGGTCGCTCCGCGAGTCCAAATAATCTCTTTACGAGATGATGCGCCAATAAATTGAGCCATAGTGTCACGCGCCGCTTCAAAATCGCTGGTCGCTTTGGCCGTTAAGCGATGGCTACCACGATGTACATTGGCATTTTGCGTACTGTAGTAATGACTAATGGCATCTATCACCACTTGTGGCTTTTGCGTGGTAGCGGCGCTGTCTAGATAAATCAGAGTTTCGCCATCCACGGCTTGATTGAGTGCGGGGAATTGATCGCGAATGGTCTGCACGTCAAACATTATTGCTCACCTAACTTGTGATAATTCAATGCTGCCAGTGTCACCATTGGTTGTGCAACTGACCATGCGTGTGCTTTACCTGAGAGTGATATGATGATCTCCATCGCGAACTCAAGTGCTGTTCCCGGCCCTTGGCTGGTGATTAATTGATGGTTTGTATCGATGGTTACGCGTTGATCTCGCCATAAATCAGTGGGGATATGATCGCGAAAAGCCGGGTGCCCTGTCATGATCGCTTGCGGGAAAAGCTGATGATGTTGCAAAACTAAGGCTGGCGTGGCACAAATAGCCGCCAACCATCGACCATGGTTATGCTGTTGCTTGAGCATTTCGATTAGCACTGGATTGTCACGAAAGATCTCAGCGCCTCCAACGCCACCGGGCAGCGCAATCACGTCAAACTCTTCATCGATCACATCCAGCAGTTTACAGTCTGCGGTTAATGTCACTCCGCGTGAGGCTTTCATCATCAATTGCCCGTCGAGATTAGCACTGGCAACCACGACTTGATAGCCAGCTCTGACCATCATATCAATCACGGTGATCGCTTCCATCTCTTCGCAGCCCGTTGCTATCGGGACTAAAATTCGTTTACTCATTGGCTTTTCCAGCGGTGTTCTATCTGTTGAATGGCGTGATATAGCTTACTATTTTCTGGTGTTACGAGCTGATGTTGCTCTGCTTTCTTCAGTAAATAGCCCGTAATAAAGTCTATCTCAGTCTTACGTTGATAGAAAATATCTTGATGCATTGACGAATAATTCTCTGCTGTGGCTTGAATCACCTGCTTAACCTTAGCAAGCAGTGATGATTGAGTGATCGCAAAGCCTTCAGCGTTCATGACATCGGCGACTTCTGCAACAATATTTTCCAGCGGCCGTTGGAAGCGTTCATCGGCTAACTCACCATTGCGACATTGCTCTAACGCGGTGAGCGGGTTAATCGCGCAGTTAATTGCAAGCTTATGCCACAGTGCTTCTTCAATCGTGTTATTCCACATTACGTCTGGCAATGTATGCTGTAGTACATCCACTAGAAACTGACACTGCTTGCCTTGGGCGTTGTAAGCCCCTAATTGAGTTACGCCTTTGCCAGTATGCAATACTTGATTCATTGACGGCTTGAGTGCACCGTGCGTGGTGGTTGAAAGCACAATAGGAAAGTCATTCAGTTGATCCTGCATCGAATCAAGCGCGCCCATGCCGTTGTGCATAAATAGCAAAATGGTGTCACGATTGAGTGTATTCAGCAGCGGAGTGAGCGCTTGCTCGACTTGCCAAGCCTTAACAGTAATCAGTAAGAGATCGGCATGGCAGAGCGCGCTGTGATCATTGTAGGGCAGGGTAATAGACGCCTGTTTATCTAAAGCAATGGAAAGTGAAGATTGAGGTTGTCTGCCCCATAATGAAACGCGGTGTCCAGTAGCATGCAGCTTTGTCGCCCAAAGCAACCCAACCGCGCCCGGCCCAAGCACGACGATATTCATAACACCTCTCCATTGTTGACTTTGCGCCAAGGATAATGAGGTAGAAATGGAAAGCAATAAAAATGGCGCTCGAGAGCGCCATTTAGCTAAAAACTTAGGTTCGATTAGAACTTGTAAGTCACAGCTAGATAGTGACCAACGCCTGAAGATTCAGCTTTAGCAGATGCATTCCACGGCAGGCCTTCATTATCCGCAAAACCGTATACATCATGGTAAAGTTTTAGACCATAACCCACGGCAAAGCGATCAGAGTGCCAGTAGATACCGTTAAACATGGCACCGCCATCGCTAGATGTTGCGTATCCTTTGTCTGTTTCCATGCCAAATTGGTAATCGATGTAACCTTGGTAAGAGATAAATGAGCCGTTTTCAAAGAAGTAGAAAGGTTTGAACCAGTTGGTTGAGATTTGGAAACCATTCCAATCTTTCTTATTTGAATCGTAAGTACCGTACAGGTTTAAACCTACTTTACCTAGCCAAGGCACATTCACATCAGAGCCAAGGCCCACTTTTTGAGTGTTAACGCCAGACTTACCACCCCATTCCATTAGCGTAGAGACATACAACTCTTGCACTGGCCCGAAAGACAAATCTTTACCTGTAAGTGCATCTAGTGACATACGAGGTGCAAATTTCATAAAGATTTTTTCTTGGTTTTCCTTGTCACTGCTTGGATTGCTTAGCAGGTTAAAGATATCAACGTAACCGTACAGATCAAAAATCCCTGAGCGGCCGCCAAATTCCATTTCTAGATAATCGTGACTTGATTCAGATACGCCTTTTTCGTTTAGCGCAGCCATTAAGTTAAATTGCATCCATTTGTAATCGTTTTTATGGATGTCGCCATCTGAATAGTCAGCGGCCATAACTGGAGCAGAAGTTGCAGCCACTAGGCCTAGAGCTAGAAGTGATTTACGCATAAGGGGGACTCTCTATGTTTTGTCATAATTCAGCACACGTATATTTCTGATGTGCGTTCAATTGGCCCGAATAATAACGATAAAAATCTCAATTAAAAGTGATTGCGAATGCAAAAGTGAACAAACTTAGTGACTACGGTCACGTTAATGAATATTTGCTCGGAACTAAATTAATATTTCGTTCGCTTGCATCTTTAATGTGATTTT